>JAHFAF010000166.1 GCA_023250715.1 Pseudobdellovibrionaceae bacterium
GTCATGGGCTGAAACCAATGGCAAAAGTGCGTGGCCCCCATCGTGACCGACCATTCCTTAATGGCTGCGGCAATGGCATCGGCCGATTCTTTCGGCAGCTTTTTTCCCTGCTCCAAAGTCCGAATTAAATTTTGATACGCCTCGCGTGGGAGCTTCTCCCGCATGTGGCCGAGTCCGAACGTGAGCTCACCGAAGTACTCGGAAATAGGACGAGGATTTCCATCTGCTGTCAGCATTTTTTTCGCTCTCTTTGGGGGTGTTTCCGCTACTGCGGTTAGGGTGGCAAAGCGGGATGATTTGGATTCTAAATCTAGGTTAGGCATGGGGCTCCTTTTCTTGTCTTTTAGAATGATTCCACTCTAAGAAACTTGAGGATTTCGTTAAGCGGCCTTTAGGAATCGAAGAAGACTCCGAAAAGTCACGGTTTCGACTATTTTGGGGGAAATCCATTTGTTTGGCAATGCCTCGAATGGGGGAGGCTCGTGAACCATGCGTTAAGCCTATGTTTTCAGCCTTGCCCACTTCCACAGGTTAATTTTTCCGATTTGAAGTTTTGTTTTTGGTCTTTTCACTTTGGTCTCAGCTCTGCAAAGGTCCCACGTGAACGGAAACGAAAATGAAAAGAACGGAAAACCAAAGCGCAAACGGCGATATCGACCGGCACGATAGTCAGTGTATTCCAGTAGAATGCGTTCACCGTCGGGCATCCTGCTTGCATTTCTAATTCTCGCTAGAATCTAGCAGGGGGATAGGTGTTTAGAATCATTGGAAAGACGATTTTTATCGTCGTGGGTGTTTTCTTCCTCTTTTCTACACCTGCCCAGGGGGGTGACAGGCCGTTGATGATCTCCAGTGGGAAGAAATTTCAATACGCCGAGACGAAACGGTTTCCGGCCGATGTTCGGCTAACTCCCCAGTTTAATCCTAGAAAGATCTGCCAGAGCGGGGGCACATGTCATATTCATACGGCCGTGAATTTACTTGAGGCGGCTTGTTACCGTGCTACCGGGAAGCGACTCGATCTCTCCGAAGCTTATTATTACTACCGACACATTCGCCCCCAACTGGAGAAGGGCTATGCGATCGATAAGAAAGTGGAGCCGTACCTGGCAACCCACAAGGATGGAGGGCGCGTCGAGAGGACAGTGGAGCGTTTTAGAAACGGATCGGTCTGCCTGGAGAACGACTTTAAATGTACCACGGCTGACTTTGTAAATTGGACCCGTTTGAATGGAGAGCATTTCACCGAGTTTCTGGAACTAAAGGTGGAATCCGACGGGGAGCAGGCTTATCTAAAAGCCCTTCCCGGTTTCAAGAAGATCTCCGAAAAAATAGTGAAAGTTCGTTCCTCCTCGAAGTTACGTGCCACCTACCCGGGCGATTTTCAGAGAGAGATGGACGTTATGGCGGGACGGGCCCTGAACCAACCCTCTATGTACGAATCGAAAGAGGGATACGTGAAGAAAAGTGAAAACCCAGCGGTCAAAGCCTGCATTGCCGCCGGAATAAACTATAAAGCGGTTCCCTACTCGGAGGAGAAGATGATTAGTCTTCTGGCGCGGGGAATCCCCGTTGGATGCAGCGGCTTCGTGGGGTACGAGGGGGATGAGAAGCCAGTCGATTATTCCGCCCGACACGTTTTCACAATTAACGGCTATCGCTACGACGAGGAAACGAATCAAATGCGCTTCGCGCACCGGGATTCCAATGACCTTCCTCTAAGGAAAATGGACTGCGAAGAACTCGTAGTAGTTTACACCGATGCGGAAAATCCTTACCCGAAAAACTAGCCTTCCGGCGCTACTCACACCCGTGTAACGAAATGTCGGAGTCCACGCCGTCTCGTTTCAGTGTCGCGATTCCACAGGTCGTCGTAAAAACGACCTGCGCGGTTCCCACCGCCTTTCCCCCGAATGTCACGCCCACCGTGCCCCCGACGGGGTGGCAACAGGTTTTGCTATTGAAGTGCAGGCTTATCGGCGTGAGATCGGCCGTGTAGAAGGCACGGTTGTGCGCTACTTGAATTGAACCTCCGTCCAAAATACGATCTCCACTGACGTCGCCCGTTAGAGTCATCGGGGAAACGGAATGGATAGAGACATCGTAAAGAACCTTCTCCCCGGTGTTGGTGAGTATCTTATGAAGGCCCGCCATCTCGATCTCAAAACTGGTGGGGCTGGAGCCCACATAGGTAAGGCGCGTGCCGCCTCCTATTGTATTTCCCAGATAATCCTCATGGGATTCGGTCGTAGTCGCAAGGGTTGTATCGTTGAATCGCGGAAAGTCGACAAATCCCAGAATGCGTTTGAAATCGATCGTGCGCGTAACAAAGTCTCCATTCGAGCTTAGCGTGCAACCCGTAGCAGAATAACTAAGCAAGATACTTCCGCTATAGGTGTGTTCGGTCTGCGCCGTTAAGCACGAGGTATAGGTGGCTCTTCTTTGATTGGAGGAACAGGCGTCCGCAGCCGGTGGACTATCACAAGCAGTGACTGTTCTTAGCGGGTCTCGATTGAAAATTCCGGTCGACGTACTGACAGAATGGGCTACCCCGGAAAGGGCGGCAATGCCTGCGGAAAGGCTCGCATCCGCCCCATTTTCTTCGGAAGCCTCCTCCAGAGTGTTGCAGCCCGCTAAAATAAAGAAAAGAGTCATTATGGCGGCATTGGCACGCATGGGATTAATGGTATCATTCCGATCTGAAATGAGTAAGAAGTCACAGCGGCTCCGAGTTCTTTCCTACAATATCCACCAAGGCCTCACTATCCATCGTCAGAAAATTGCCCTCTCGATTTTGAAGGAGGCGATTCGCTCCATGGACGCCGATGTGGTTCTTCTCCAGGAGGTAGCTGGAAATGAAAAGGGAGGAAGGACGGAAACGCAGCTCGAGGGCCTGGCCGACTCTCTTTGGCCTTACCACGCTTATCAGAAGAACGCCGTGTTTGCGGGGGGCTTTCATGGGAATGCAATCCTAAGTCGGCACCCGATTAAGAAATGGAAACATTACGATCTTACCGTAAAGCCGCTGGATCGCAGAGGGATGCTCCACGCGGAAATTTTCGTAGAGGAGAGCGGGATTTCTGTTGATATCATGGCAATTCATTTAGGCCTTTTACAATTTGAGCGCCGTCGCCAACTAACTCATGTCTGCAATTACATCGAAAAAAGACTGCCCCTGGTCGC
Source organism: Pseudobdellovibrionaceae bacterium (assembly GCA_023250715.1). Classification (GTDB taxonomy): domain Bacteria; phylum Bdellovibrionota; class FAC87; order UBA2466; family UBA2466; genus JAHFAF01. The sequence goes on from JAHFAF010000166.1 coordinate 3,184, forward strand.
GAACTGTGTATTAGGCGGCGATTTTAATGATTGGCGCCAATTGGTCTCGAAAAGGCTTGCGAAAAAAGTGGGACTTCAAGAAGCGCATCTTTCACACAATGCGAAACATGGGAGAACGTTTCCGGCGCGTTTCCCGGTCCTGAAGCTCGATCGCATTTACTATCGAGGGCTGCAAATTCGGCAGGCGAGGGTGCTAAAGGGTCAGCCCTGGATGTTTCTCTCGGACCATTTGCCGCTTTTGGCGGAATTCGAATTGCCTCATTTGACGGAGCCAAGCTGATAGGAAAGGCCTACGAAGCCTTGAATTGAAGTGTATGTGGTGACTCTCTCGGCGCTTTCGCCGGAAAGAACAAAATTAGCGGGACTCGAGAAATAGCCGAGCTCCCCGTGAAATGCCCAATCCGGCCCAAGAAAATATCTCACTCCTAGTGCGGCATCGAGGCCAGAGCCGCCATTAAGAAGGGTATCCGCTGGTGCCGTCGCTAGCTTGATCGGCTTAAAATAGGCAATCCGCGTTTCGAGCCAGGTGTGGGTGGAGACCTTCCATGCGCCATTTAACCCAATCTGCGGTCCAAGTGTCGTAAGGCTCGATAGGGAAGGGGGAGAAGTTTCGTCGCCTGAGTCGTTTTTCAAAGCAAAATAGTCTCGAGCCTGAAGAAAAAGAAACGGGCTCAGCAGAAAAGATCCCACAGAAAGCTGATATTCACCGCCCAAGTGAATTAGCTTTCGTCCGAAGCCCACGGAATTCACCTTGTAAAAATCGTCCTGGACTCCCATTTGGATTAGCAAGTTGGGAGAAGGTCTATACCCCAAAGCGGCCCGAATACCGGAAGTAATGGTGGAGGTATGTCCGTCGAATGCGGCTCCCCCGCCGGTAATGACATAGTCATAGGATCCCGCAGTGAGATCGAGATCAATTTGAAAGGAGCGGGTCGCTGGAATCCAATCTTGAATCTCGCTCGCGAGTCCTCGCCTTGCTCCCGGAGGAGTGATGTTGAAGTAAATCTCCTTGGCAAAAGCACTTTGCCCCTTAGAGGCGTCAAAATCTTTGGGTGCCTTGCCTGAGAGCTCCACAGACGCTCGGCAGGTCCAGCTGTAGCGACCAGGCGCGAGGGCAACAGTCTCTATTTGTGTTTCCGTCGTGCTCTTCTTGAAAAGAGTGCGCCTGCCATACTTGACCTCCACGTAATAATGGGTGGCGCCGCTCGATTCCTTCCACTTCAAGTTCACTTTTGTCGTCGGCTTTGCCTCGATTGGCGTATCTGCAAGAGGGCTTAAAAGTTGAGGTGAGTTCGGGGCAACCAGAAGCGCTTGGGGTTCACTCCATTTTCCCGGCTGTTTAAGTCTGTCGATTCCGCGCACGCGGTAGGTGTAGGCTCCAGCCGGCACTTCGCCGTTCCACACCGTGGTGTCTCCCGGCAGATTCTTTTGAATCGGGGAGTTCTCTCCATTGATGTGAAGTTCATACTGATGGGCCCCTTTAATGGGCGACCAGTGAATATTCACATTTCTTCCCCAGGCCGTTCCAGGCAGGCTCGATAGGGCAGCAATGAGAATGAAACGTTTCACCTATTTTACCTCCGAGATCACTTTTTTCGGCGCGGGCAACGGCCCGAAATGGAGAGTGAACTCCATCCAAGGCATCTCTTCTCCGGTCCGATTTCCGCGATCGATTGCTCGCACACTCCAAAGGTACTTACCCGCACCAAATCCTTTCAAGGGATAACTCGTTCCTTCGATTTTCTCGGTAACGGCTTTGCCAAGGGCATTTCGAATGGAAATTTCATAGCCCGTTGCTTCGGGCACGCTATCCCATTCCAAGCTCGGATCTACTTCCAGCTGCATCACGCTCAGAGTGACGCCGGATTTTGGCCTGGCCGTCGCTGGGTGGGCTAAGAGAGGGTAGGAAGAGTATTGAAAGGTCTGAATCTCGCTTAGGCGTACTAGGCGATTTTGATCGTCCCATTTCTTTACACGCCAATAATAAGTGCCGGGACCTAGGATCTTGCCGTCGATATCGAAGTGGTCTTCCCGTGTACGAGCGTGCTGCACCTGGTATTTTAATCCCGCAGAGAGGGAAAACTCTATTTCATAATCCCCGCCAGGAATGCCTTCCACCGGCTCCCATTTCATATTGATCGGCAACGGGGTATTCCAAAATTGAAGTTTTTGGTTCGTTGTAGGAGAGAGTGTCGCGAGTGGCTTTCCCTCGAAGAAATTTAAGTTTCGCCATTCGCTTTCACCCATGGGCTGTTCTTTAGTAGAGGCTACCACCCTCCAACGGTACTGGCCCGCCTTGGGAGTTTTCCAAATGAAAGCTCTACGGCGCGTATTCTCACGGATGGCATTTACCCATTGGCCATCATCTCGTTTTTCAACCTCGAAATGAAATTCCGCATCCGTTCGCTCGAAGTCCCAACGAAACGCTTGAGCCGTGGGAGGCAAGGAAGCGAACCCATTTTCAGGAAGATCGAGGGGCACTTTCAAAAGAGCTACCTTTTTTATCACAATCTTTTGCGCAGGAGCAGCGACGGCAAGATCTCCGTACTGTGATCGGATGCGCCAATAGTACTCCCCCTCATCGAGACCCGTCAGATGAAAGACACCGCTTGCGGCGGATACTTGTTCGCTGCGAATGACCGTCTTGAATTGAGAGTCCTTTGCAACTTCAATCAAATGGTCACTCTTTTCCAAAAGCTCGCGGTTAGCCGGAGGTACCCATCGAAAATCCAATGCAGCACTTTCTCCCCATTGCTCGACCATAGGGGCAGCAGGCCAGACAGGCCGCAGGGGTTCTGCGGATGCGACTTTTAAAGTGCGGGCTTCGGTCACCGGAGCTTCAGTGTTGGTGAGCCGCCAAAAATATTTTCCAGGAGGGAGCGGGATGGTCTTTTCGTGAACACGGGCGTCTGCAATCGCGTAGGACTGTGTTTTAAGAGGGGGAAAGATCAATTCCGGCGAGACCTGAAGAGAAAGATCGTTCACGTTTTGCTTGAATGGCTGCCAGCGGAACGTAACGTTTCCTTCCTTGCCAGGCAGGGCATATACTTTGGCCTGCGCGGGCGGGTGAACGAGGCGCACCTGAAGGTCCTCTTTCTTTAGACTTCCATCGCGATCGATCGTGAGTCGTTTATCGCCGCTTTCGGACCGCACGATAAAGGCTCCCCGCATGAAGTTTTGATTGAGTTGCTGAAGATCGTCCAGGCGAATGAGGCTATTTTCCCCAATTTCGAGAAGTTCCCCATTTTTCAGACGAAGGGCTGCACTGCTCTCAGGACCAACAAGAACGGAATCGCGCTGAAAAATATTCTGCCCTGTTTGCGTGCGATTCCAGAGGTAGCTCGAGGAGGCTCGCCGCTTCACGAGGAGATTCTGTTGTTCGACGGTGGCCATCGTCTTTCCGCTTCCCCCAAGTGAGATCTGAAAAAGATCGCAGTAAAGCAGGTAAGTAGAGCCCGAGGCTCCGGCCAAACAACCAAAAGTGACCAAGGAAATTCCTAGCCACCCGCGACTGGGTAGGGGGGTACTCATCTTCTATTCTTATCGGCATTTAGGGGAGAGATATTAATACGATGAAGCGATTCGACCGATAAGTAGGACATGGAGATGGCTTCCTCTAAGCGCTACCGGTTTCGGCTCGGCATCGGATTCAAGCTTGTTGCCCTGCTCGGATTCGTTCTGGTGTCTGCAGTGGCGAGCGTGGTCTGGGTCTCCACGCGTCTATTTATCGAAGACAACACCGCATTGATTCAGCAAATGAATGCAGACGCAGCGCAACATCAAGCGACCCGCGTCCGGGAACAGTTTGAATCGCTAGCTCAGAAAATGCGAGTGATGGGCTCTTTGCAACTCGGCAGCTTCGCGGACAAAGACGCGCACTCGAAAGATCTCATTGGCGCTGGCGAGGATCTCCTCGCCTTCTTTCTTTTTGAAATGACCCCGAGCGGACCTGCCCTGAAGGGCCGCGTTGTGACTCCGTCTCTTGAAAAATTGGGAGATCCGGCCGGAGAAGCAACTTTGGAGAGAATACAACACGAAAAAAACTTCTCTCTCACGCAATTGGAGAAGGGAGAAATTCAAATTGCGGGAACTCGTTTAAATGACTCCATCGGATTACTTCTCTTGGGTCTTCCTTGGCACGGGATGGGAAGCCAAAGTGAAAAGTATAGCCATGGGCTCGTCATCGCGATCCCGCAAGCAAAATGGGTTAAGACCTTCAGTGAAAGCGACGTCATTACGTCATTTTTAGTCGATAGAAGAGGCAATCTCTTAGCCCATCCGGATGCATCTCTCCTCTCGAATTCCGAAAATGTTTCCGGACTTGAGATCGTAAAGCAAATGTTGACCGGCAAGTTCAATAACGGCCAAACCCGTTACGTGGAAGATCAAACTAAGGAGGCCCGTCTCGGAGCTTTTTCGCTCGTGGGATTGGGTGGCCTGGGAGTCGTCGCAGAGGTGCCTGAGGGAAAGGCATTCGAAGCGGCTCAAAGAGTACAGTACCGCTCCCTATTGGTTGCGCTCGTTGTTTTATGTGTCGCTTTTCTCGCGGGGTATCTTTATTCGACCTCTCTCACCTGGCCTATCAAGCAGCTTGCTTTTGCGGCGGAGAAAATCGCTCAGGGTAATTTCAAAATACAGCTCAAACCCAAAACCAGGGATGAGCTCGCGGATCTAAGCCTTACCTTTAATGAGATGGCAAGAGGGCTCGAAGAAAGAGACAGAGTAAAAGAAACGTTCAATAAGTTTCACAATAAAGAAATCGCCGAAAAAATACTTTCCGGAGAAGTAAAACTTGGAGGAGAGAAAAAACGAGCCACGATATTTTTTAGCGATATCCGCGGATTTACTTCCTTGAGCGAGTCAATTTCACCGGAAGAGGTTGTCATTCTGTTGAACGAATATATGACGCGAATGGTGGGTGTTATTCGTCGGTACGGTGGCGTCGTCGATAAATATGTGGGGGACGCGATCATGGCACTCTGGGGAGTGCCTGTTGTAGGAGCGGCGGATGGCGCACAGGCATTAAGAGCATGCATCGCCATGCGGATGGAGCTTGCGCAATTAAACGAGCTGCGCATTTCCCGCGGACAGCCCGTTCTTCTCATCGGCATGGGATTAAATTGCGGAGATGTAATCGCCGGTAACATTGGCTCAGAGGAGAAAATGGAATATACCGTCATCGGAGACTCGGTGAACGTAGCCTCCAGAATCGAATCCATGACAAAGGAATTGGGCACCGACCTTCTTGTTTCTCAAAGCATTGTGGACGGCCTAAAAGATCAATTTATTTTCGAGGCGTGCGAACAAATCCGAGTGAAGGGCAAGGCCGAATTGCTGCAAGTATTTCGATGCACCGGATACAGGGATGAGAACGGCGAGTGGATCAAAGTAGCGACTCCGTACAGCGAGTATGAAAAGTTCAAGAACGAAGATCCGATTCGTGACGAGGAGCAGGCGGCGGCCTGAAATATATTATGGAATTGAAGGAATATTTGAGCATTCCCGATCTAAAGCACTGCCTGAAGGAGATCAAGGCTTCAGAATATCTCTTCAAGCAGGGGCAACGAGGGAATACTTTGTTCGTTATTCTTACGGGTGAGGTGGAGCTGCTTGCAGAGAGGGAAGACAGCGAGCATGTGGAAGCTCTATTGACTCCCGGACACTTTCTTGGGGAAAAAGCTGTGCTTCAAGCTCAAGCCCACCAACGTCTTTTTAGCGCTCGCGCTCGAACGGACAGTCTAGTGCTAGAAATTTCGGCCGAAGAAATTGAAGAAATCGCAAAAAAAACCCCGCTGGTTCTTGCGGATATATTGAAAAGAAGTTTTCAGATCGGCGGGGATCGTTTATCGCGTGCGAACTTTTTAATTCGCATTCTGCGTTCTTCCGACAATCAAGAGCGTCTGGTAAATTTCGTGCGCTTCTTCTGTCGC
>JAHFAF010000167.1 GCA_023250715.1 Pseudobdellovibrionaceae bacterium
GGGTCTGGCGGAATGTTTGTGCAATCAGAAAAGTTCGTTGAATCACATGGTGGCCGTCTTGGAGACATCAGTATTTATGGCCAGGAGAGTAACCCAACTACACGTCGCCTCGCCATCATGAATCTAGCGCTTCGAGGAATCGAAGCAGATTTCGGAAAAGAGAATGCCGATACCTTTCGTAATGATCTACATCCCGACCTTCGTGCTGACTATGTCCTCGCAAATCCTCCGTTTAATGATTCGGACTGGTACCGCAAGGACGATGACGTGCGCTGGCAATTCGGTGTGCCTCCTAAGGGCAATGCGAACTTTGCGTGGGTGCAGCATTTTATCCACCACCTTGGGCCGAAAGGTATGGCAGGGTTTGTGCTTTCCAACGGAAGCATGTCCTCAAATCAGTCCGGAGAAGGTGAGATCCGCCGTGCAATTATAGAGGCAGACTTGGTGGATTGCATGGTTGCAATGCCTGGTCAGCTATTTTACAGCACCCCGATCCCCGTGTGCCTCTGGTTCCTAGCGAAGAACAAAAATGACGGCAAACGGAGGGATCGCCGTAAGCACACTCTTTTCATCGACGCACGTAGGCATGGGACTTTGATTGACCGTATTCATCGAGAATTGACTGATGTAGATCTGCAGAAAATCTTCACCACTTACCATGCTTGGCGGGGAGAAAAAGGGGCGAGTAAGTACGAGGATGTCGCGGGTTTCTGCAAATCGGCAACTGCAGCTGAAATCGCTGCGCATGGCCACATACTCACGCCTGGGCGGTATGTGGGCGCAGAAGAGGTTGCAGATGATGGCGAGCCATTTGAGCAGAAGATGACGCGACTTATGGTCGAGTTGACAGAACAATTCTCCGAGTCAGCGAAACTTGAAAAGGCCATCAAATCCAACCTGAGGGGGCTTGGATATGGCGAGTGAAATGAGAGAGACGACATTTCAGCAACTCATCAACGAAGGCTTGTTGGAAATTGGCGATGGCTATCGTGCGCAGAACAACGAACTTGGCGGTACTGGCCCCATTTTTCTACGTGCGGGCCACGTAACAGATACCCACATCGACTTCAAAGATGTCGAACACTTTCACGCCGATCTCACAGAAAAAGTTCGCTCAAAGATGTCGCGCGTAGATGATACGATAATTACAACTAAAGGTAATAGCACCGGGCGCACATCTTTCGTAACCGAACGCCTTCCACCTTTTGTTTATTCGCCGCATTTGAGCTACTGGAGAAGCCGCGACCCGACGAAACTGTACAGCGGGTTTCTCCGGTACTGGTCACAAGGCACTGAATTCATCGAACAGTTGTCGGCCATGAAAACTTCAACGGACATGGCCCCTTATTTAAGCCTAACAGACCAACGCCGGCTTAAAATAAAACTCCCGCCTCTTACAGATCAAAAAGCTATCTCGATGGCGCTTGGGGCGCTGGACGAAAAGATTGAGTTAAATCGACGGATGAATACAACCCTGGAAGCGATGGCACGGGCGCTCTTCCAGAGTTGGTTTGTTGATTTCGATCCCGTGCGAGCTAAACTGGATGGGCAAACGCCGTCTGGAATAGACCCCGGAACCACGGCCCTCTTTCCCGATAATTTTCAAGAATCCCGAATCGGCCCTATCCCAAATGGGTGGGAAGCCCGTCCCCTTGAAGAGATGATTGAAATCGTTAAGGGTCGCTCTTACCGAAGTAGCGAGCTTGATGAATCGCGGACTGCTCTTGTCACACTCAAATCATTCTTGCGTGGAGGCGGCTACCGCACAGACGGTCTCAAACCGTTTACCGGGGAATTCAAAACAAACCAGAAAGTCCGTCCCGGGGATCTTGTTGTTGCACTAACCGACGTAACTCAAGCGGCTGACGTTATTGGTAAGCCAGCATTAGTCCGTAGTGACGCCCGGTTTCACACCCTCGTTGCATCGCTTGATGTCGGAATCGTTAGGTCCAAGAGTGAAAATGCTTCGCTTCCGTTTCTTTACTGTCTTTTTCTGACGAGCGATTTTCAGGCGCACACCTATTCACACGTTACAGGTACGACGGTTCTCCATCTGAACGCCACCGCGATTCCAAAATTCGTTTGCGTTATTCCTCCTGTGGGAATCTCCAAACTCTTTGCCAAGAGGGCCGATCCTATTTTTAGGCTGATTGACGAAAACGCGAATCAATCCAGCACCCTCACCGCTCTTCGTGACTTACTTTTGCCAAATTTGCTGAATGGTGAAATTACTGTTACCCTCTCGAGGTGAATCAATAAGTATGCATACACACGATCCGCGCGAACACATTCGGGGCATTCACCAGATTCTAATTTCAGACAAAAAGCGCATCGGCTTCCTTTTCGGTGCAGGATCATCATTTGCGACAGGTCTACCGACTGTCTTTATTCCTGCGATTGAAAAAATGACAAATATCATAGTCGCTGAAGTGCAGGCTGTCTCGCCTGAGTTTGCATCTGCTATAAATGAGATTCGAACGGAAACGATTCTCACCAAGGCGGAATTCAACATCGAATCGCTACTATCAACTATCGAAGCTAAAAGGGCCGTAATTGGCGCTGGAAAACTCAACGGTCTCGATTCAATCGGATTCGCAACTTTGGCGAAAGGTGTTAAAACTCTTGTCGTTAAACTCGTATCTGTACATAGCACTTTGCTTGCCGAGGATAGAAAGAAATTGGCTCATGCTCGACTTGCCAATTGGGTTCAAAAGGCAAGGCGACGATTTCCGGCCGAAATCTTTACCACGAATTACGATTACTTGTTCGAAATAGCTCTCGAAAGCTCCGGTATACCATATTTCGATGGATTCTCTGGTAGCTTTGAACCATTTTTTTGCCCCGAGGCAGTTGAAGATATCGATTCGTACGCCCACCTCGTTAAACTTTGGAAGATGCATGGTTCTCTTGGGTGGACCTATCGTGATTCAGATAAAGCAGTAATCCGGCAGCCATCGGCCGATGAAGAATCAATCCTCATTTATCCGTCGCATCTCAAATACAGCTCATCGAAAAAGCAACCATATGTTGGACTTATCGACAGACTTTGTGCCTTCCTGCAACAGGACGATGCAGTATTATTCACATGCGGATATTCGTTCGGAGATAGCCACATTAACGAACGAATTGTGACGTCGCTCAGACGGGGAGCGAACTCGCATGTGGTAGCAATGTATTACGACGAAACGTTTGACAAAAGCAAAAAGGTCACGTATGGTCTCGCAGACGTCGCCAACAGCGTGCGCGGCCTCGCAACTCACGGAACCGGCGGAAAAATGTCAGTCTATGGTATTCGCCATGCTATTATCGGTGGAAAGTTTGGCGAATGGAGATTAAGGGATGAACCTAAGACGATGGAGTCTAGCCGCGTGAGCCAATACTTTGACGAAGACGCCGCAACTCCGTCATGCGAGGCTGGAGAACGAAAGGGGGACGAACGTTGGGAAGGAACGGGACGCTTTTTACTTCCAGACTTCCGAAAGCTTACTGAATTTCTGAACGAGTTGTCCTCTTACGAGGGACCGGAAGGCACTCGGCAGTCGCCATGAAACACAATCCAACGCACATTGGTCAAGTTGAGAGTGTGAGTGGGAACTCCGTAACTATAAAAATGGCAAGCAACTATCCTTCGAATATGCCAATCGTTCAGGGTACAGTTTACCGGATTGGACAGATTGGTTCGTTCCTCAAAATTCCATTGGGGTATGCAAATCTATATGGGATTATCACACAAGCTGGCGTCCTTGCTATGCCGGAATCTTTATTGATAGCTTACAAGGAAAACCCGGCCATCGTTGATGGACATCGCTGGTTGAGGATTATACTCGTCGGAGAGCAGGTCGGTTCATCTTTCGAGCGAGGAGTACTTCAGTCGCCTACTTCGGGAGACCAAGTTCACCTCGTGACTAATGAAGACCTTCGGATAGTCTATGGCGGTTACAATTCAAAATCCTCAATTGTCATCGGGAATCAGAGCGCGTCAGAAGGCCTCGCTGCACAACTTGATATGGATAAACTTATCTCAAGGCATTGTGCTATTCTTGGCGCCACAGGGAGCGGTAAGTCGAACGCTGTCAGTATTATAGTGAAATCAATTTCGGAGAAACCCTTTCCGAGTGCTCGGGTACTCATGATCGATCCGCACGGAGAGTACGCAGGCCTGATGACTGGGAAGTGCCAGGTATTCAGAGTGGGTGCAAATGAGGCGGATGGCGAAAAAGAACTCTGCGTCCCATTTTGGGCATTGCCATTCAAGGAATTAGCCGCAATTTTTCCAGGTCGTCTTTCAGACCAAAATGAAGACTACATTCGAGGCAAGGTATTAGATCTAAAACGAATCTCAGCTAGATCGATGGTTGGGCTTCGGGAGGAGGCAATCACTGCAGATAGCCCAATTCCATTTTCGATCAACCAGCTTTGGTTCGATTTAGATAATTTCGAGCGAATTACTTTCAAAGCCGATCGCACAACGCCAGAGACGCTGGTTGCGCTGGGTGATCCAGCTACGTTGAAATCGAATCAATATCCAACAGCCGGGTTGGGCTCCAGCGCCCCGTTCTTGAACACAAAAGCGAAGGGTATCCTTGGATTCTTGGATGGTATGAGATCCCGCCTTCTTGACCAGACCTACAATTTTCTTTTCCGTCCGGTTGGATATTCTCCGAACCTGAATGGGTCAACAAACAACGACCTTCCAAGTTTATTCTCAACCTGGTTTGGCCACGGATTTCCCGTTTCGATCCTTGACCTGTCCGCAATTCCGTCTGAGACCATCCAGACTATTTCGGGCTGTATTCTGAAGATTACCTATGATGCTCTTTACTGGGGGCAAAACACGCTTGTGGGCGGCAAAAAACAACCATTGCTCATCATCCTGGACGAAGCACACGCCTATTTGAAGGCCGGTGAGAATTCAATTTCATCACGTACGGTTCAGGGAATTGCGAAGGAAGGGCGAAAGTACGGAGTTGGCCTTCTCCTAGTCACCCAACGACCTTCGGAGTTGGATGAAACAGTTTTAAGCCAATGCGGTTCGATCATCGCATTGAGGATGACAAATTCCCGAGATCAAGGGCACGTTTCTTCAGCAATGCAAGATGAACTACGTGAAATGGCCGACGTGCTCTCAAGCCTTCGAACGGGTGAGGCTATTGTGAGCGGGGAGGCAGTTCGCATTCCATCACGTGTGAAGTTTTTTCAGGCAAAAAACGCTGTGAAAAGCTCCGATCCTATCGCATCGAAGTTATGGACAAAGGCCCAACCGGATATGGCCGAATACGGAATCATCGTTCGCAACTGGAGAAATCAATCTTTTAAATAAGGCCACTTATGCCAATACCAGACATGCAATCCGTGAGCTCATCCAACATCTCTGCGGTCGGATACGATTCAGAAAATCAAACCGTTTATGTTCAGTTTTTGAACGGCTCAACCTACGCTTATAAGGGCGTTCCTGAGCACGAATATGAGAACTTACGAACGGCTCCGTCTGTCGGTTCCTACCTCAACCGGAATTACAAGAACATTTACCCATATGAGCGCGCATAACGTTGAGCAGAAAATTGGTATAATGCTCAACAAATAAACCATCGGAGTCGCCGATCAATGACCGAGGAACTTTTACCCAGTTTCAGATAACAAACCGTAGCCGGCCGCACCGCATCCAATGCCGTCTTACTACCAAACGCACTGGTTGACCATGCGCAGATTACGGACATCTTCCCAACCACTCCAGAATTTTGCCAGCCGTTTAAAAACCATTTTCGACGAGCGTCTACAGTCAAATGCGGCAACTTGTAAGGGTTACTTGCAAGTTCGAATCCTTCTAACCTCCTTCCCCTCTAGGCGGGGACTACTTATCGGAATTGGAGGCCCCTCAGAAATTCTTCACCATGGGGCAGAACAAGATGCTACCTATTTCATGAATCATGGCGATTAAACCCAAATTCATCCCGCGCAAGATGATGGAATTGGCCATTGAAGCCATGCGTCAGTCCATCAAGGAGCCGCGCGCCGATAAAAAAACTAGCCCATTGGTGGGAGCGGTATTGGTTAAGCCGGATGGCACAATTAATACCGCATATCGGGGAGAACTCCGCCACGGAGACCACGCCGAATTTACCCTCCTGGAACGCAAACATCGCGCCGAACGGCTTGATGGTTCTTTTCTATTCGCAACTCTGGAGCCGTGCGCCCCTGGTGCACGGAAGCATCCGAAGCTCGCATGCGCGGAGAGAATCGTTAATGCACGGATTTCCGACGTATGGGTAGGTATAGAGGATCCTGACCCCACTGTTGATCGACAGGGCATCCGCTACTTGGAACAGCATGGCATCAAGGTTCGTTTGTTCGATCTGGATTTACAGGATCTGATTCGCTCTGCTAACAAGGAATTCATCGCGGAGGCCTTACAGCGCGCAGCCCAGGCCAAAATTAGTAACTCCCCGGGGCCGAAGTCCCTTTCGCAATGGGATGAAGCCCTGGCCGGCGTAGAGGTGGCTGACCTGGCGCCTGCTGCTCTCACTCGCTATCGCGAGCGGACGAAAATTCCGGATAAAATATCCTCCACCCGATTTCTCCGACGCTTAGAGCATCAGGGATTGCTACGCCGTCGAGGTACCAAGCTGGTACCGTCGGGGTTCGGTTTTCTTCTTTTTGGCAAGACTCCTCGCGATGTGATGCACCACGCAGGTCTGAATGCAACCATTGAATATCCGGACGGCACCAATGAAATCAAGAATTTTGATGGGCCGGCGATTCTGATACCCGATCGGTTAGAACACTGGCTGCGCCCGAAAATGCCGAACTTGATTGATCGGAGCCGGATGACCCGTAGGGAAGGTCCAGGTCTGCCGTTCGAGTTGGTTCGCGAAGCCGTGGTAAACGCTTTGGTGCATCGTGATTACGACCTTACGGGCGCGACCTGTCATCTGGTGGTTACCTCAGATACTGTGCTTGTCCGCAGCCCGGGCGCGCCTCTGCTTCCTATCACAGTAAAGCAAATGCAGGAGTTTGCGGCGCCGATGTATAACCGAAATCCTAAACTTCAGTTCGCATTTGGCGGTACGAAATTATTGGAGGGACGCGGATTCGGCATGCGAACTTTTGGGGAAGCCGCTGCGAAACATGGCCTGCCCGTTCCTAGGTTTGCCTTCAATGGCCTTTACCTCGATATTACGATCTACCGGCACTCGCACGCTGCGGTGCAAGTTCTTGTGACGGCAACTCTGGACAAGCTCAGTAAGTCTGAGCAAGTCGGTTGGAAATGGTTCGCATCCAAAGGCAGTGCGAAATCGAGCGAATACGCTAAAGAGATGAAACTTGATGACCGCTCAGCACGTCGTCACTTGAATAAATTCCTCGATCTGCAGCTTGTTAGGAAGAGCGGTGTCGGCCCTTCAACTGAATACCATCTTAAGTGATGAGGACCAGTTCCGCAGGTCAACGAACCGATTTTATCCGGACATTTATCCGGACATTTTGTCCGGATAAATGTCCGGATTCCGTGTATACCTTGATTTTTTCTCAATTTAAGCGAAATGATCCGCCATGAGCCTCAACGAATCCACCCTCGAAGAAGCCACCCTTACCTGGTTTGGGGAATTGGGCTATGAGGTCGGTCATGGCCCGAATCTCGCCCCCGGCGAACCGGAATCAGAGCGGGATTCCTTTGGGGATGTGGTACTGGTCGATCGTCTGCGCAATACCATACAGAGACTGAACCTCGACATACCGGACGAGGCACGTGAAGAAGCGCTTCGAAAAGTGCTGCGGGTAGCTGGCCCTTCACTGGTACAATCAAACCGGATCTTTCACGGTATGCTGCGCAATGGCGTGGATGTGGAGTATCCCCGCCCCGATGGTTCGATCAAAGGCGATAAGGTGCGCTTGGTGGAATTCGCCGACGTGGGGGCCAATGATTGGTTGGTGTTGAATCAGTTCACCGTTATCGAGGGGCAACACAACCGCCGTCCGGATGTGGTGGTCTTCGTTAACGGTTTGCCCTTGGCCCTGATTGAACTAAAGAACGCTACGGACAAAGACACAACCATCTGGAGTGCCTATGCCCAACTCCAGACCTACAAGGCCGAGGTGCCGGGCCTGTTGCAATACAATACCACCCTGGTGGTAAGTGACGGATTACAAGCGCGCATGGGGTCGCTTACGGCCAATCAAGAGTGGTTCAAGGTTTGGCGTACGGTCGAGGGCGAGGGCGACGCCCCGAAAACCGCATTGGAATTGGATACTCTGGTTCACGGGGTCTTTGAACGAAAACGCTTTCTGGAACTACTCCAGCATTTCATCTTATTCGAGGAGGACCCGGAAACCGGCGCACTATTCAAGATCATCGCGGGGTACCACCAATTCCATGCCGTGAATGCGGCCGTGGAGGAAACGGTCCGTGCCAGCGGAATGAACGCTGCCGGGATGGTACGAGAGGATGCCGGCCATTATTGGGCAGGGCGGATGCATGGCGGAAAGCCGGGCGATCGCCGCGTTGGCGTGGTCTGGCATACGCAAGGCAGCGGTAAGAGTTTTACCATGTTGTTCTTCGCAGCACGTGTGATTCGCGAGACTACCATGCAGAACCCCACCCTGGTGGTTCTAACAGATCGCAATGACCTCGACGATCAATTGTTTGGCCAGTTCCAGCGCTGTCACGACATTCTGGGTCAGATGCCCGTGCAAGCTGCGAATCGCGAGCAGCTGCGCGGTCTGCTGGCCGTGGGGAGCGGTGGGGTGGTTTTCACGACGGTTCAGAAGTTTCTTCCGGAAAAGGGCGGGCTGATGCCCGAGTTGAGCGCGCGGTCGAACATCATCGTCATCGCCGATGAAGCGCACCGTTCCCAATACGGCTTCAAGGGCAAGTTCAACCAGAAGACCGGCGAGATCAGCTACGGGTTCGCGAAGAACATCCGCGAGGCGCTTCCCAATGCTTCCTTCATCGGATTCACCGGCACGCCCATCGAGCAGGCCGACGCGGATACGCGCCGCATTTTCGGCGACTACATCTCGATTTACGACATCCAGCGGGCCGTAGCCGATGAGGCCACCAAACCCATCTATTACGAAAGCCGCATCGCCAAGCTGGGGCTAAATGCCGCCGAATTAC
>JAHFAF010000168.1 GCA_023250715.1 Pseudobdellovibrionaceae bacterium
GGATTTTTCTCTGTTCGTGCCCTATCCGACTGATTCTACTGGGGCATCTACCGATGTTTTTACTAGCGCTATGGTTTTTGCTTCAACGACGGAAATTCATGGAAGGGTGTATTTTAATGGAGATATTAAGGGAACCTTAACGTCCCTTCCGACATTCTTTGAGGCAGTAGCAATATCCGGCAATATTAAAAAGGCGGATGGAAGCATCCCCGGTGCAGCAGATCTAGTCACATTGAAAAGTAAATTTAGAAAGGGATTTATCACTAACTATTCCGCAGGACGATTTGTTAAGGACGGGCATTGCGAACCCAATGGCGTCCTCACTAACGCGGCTCTGCCGAATACCTTTCTCGACATAGCGAATAAAACTCGCATTAACTGTTTCGATGAAGAAACGGTCAATAGTGGAGCTAAAGACGATTTTTTTATAAAGCACTACATTGTTCGGCTAAAGACAGCGTGCTCCAAAAAGACCATTACTGTGAATCAAGGATCAATAACTACTGCGACATCGAGTCCTAATCCTGGCGCTCCCTATTTAGACGTGGATACCTCAAACGATTGTGGATTTCCCTCTTCCTACAACTCTAGCTCCGAGCGATTTACCAAATTTCTCTCAGGGGGCTTTCACAAAGTAATAGCAAAAGGCGTTTCGGCGAATATTCTTTCTCCTGTAGAAATATTTACTGTTCCCGACGCTAATACGGTCGTTTTTGGATCGATCTTCGGAGGCTATATCCAGGCAAATGGAAGCAATCAAAAATTCTACTCTCTGGCGGCTCTCACCCCGGATATCAATAAGGCCCCCCTTAGCGGGGCGAGTGGTGACACCAATTTGGTAAAAATGAATACAAATCAATTATCCAGCTATGAAGGCATGACTGTTCCTCTTTTGAATACCCCCATTGTTCTCATCACGGGGGATGATAACGGATGAATAAAAAGGGGATTACTTTAATCGAAGTGCTGATCGCTTCAGCCATTCTAAGCGTAGCCCTAGTGGCCTATATGCTTTTTTCCAATTTCGTTTTGAAGAGTACGAAGCGCACCATAGAAAGCTCTTCGATGCTCAAGGCGCTCTCCGCCATCGAAAAAAACATACTAAATGATACCCCCTTCTTGCCGCCTCAAGATGGGTTAGAGGACTCAGGTGGGGTGGCTGGTTTTGAGGATAGTTCGGGAACCGTGCGCGCTTTTGTTTCGGAGCGCTGCTACGATACAACGGGTACAGTTCTCGCCAATTGCACAAGCTTTGCAAGCGATGTCGGAAAGGCTTTTCGTGTCGAATTCTTTAAGGAACGGGTTCGAGATCGCTCCTTGGATGCCCAATCTCCACTCAATCATATTCCCCTATCGCGTGTGCGATTCCGAGTGTTCTATAAGCGGGAGCGTAGTGTAGTCGCGGACGCGCGCTATTTCGCAAGGCTCGAAACAGGAATTCTCCGTTACTAATCCCACGACTCACTTGCGTTTAGTCAATCTGCGAGGGGATTTTGGCAGCCTGCGAGGACGCACGACTGAGGGAGCGGAGGCGCCCTTATTGGGCGTTGAGCAGCCGAAGAAGGAGGACGAAGCAGGATGCTAAAATCACCCGCACAGTGGCTACACGCAAGTGAGTTGTGGGATTAAATATGAAGTTTAAGTCCTACGGCTTTCGAATTTCCTGCGTTGGAATTATCCTGGCAGGGGTTTCCCTTCGTTTTTGGGGTTTGGATTCCCATCCGAGTGGGCTCGATATCGATGAGAGTTCCATCTTATATTGGGCTGGTCTTTCACTTAAAAATGGGTCTATGCCTCTCTATTCCCCGGAATCCACCTATTGGGAGATGTTGCCGGGGTATCTCTATTTCCTGGCGTGGAAATTTACCTGGAGCCCCCGGCTTTTTCCAGGTGTGCTTGGGATCCTGGAGATCCTGTTTATCGGAAGGTGGGTGGGAAAAAGATATGGAAGCACGGAGGGCTGGGCGGCGTCTGCACTCTTAGCAATCTGTCCGTGGCATTTTTTCTATTCTAGAATCATCGGCACCTGCACGGGGGTCATTCTTCTCTTTCTGATTTCTAGATCTTCCGTGGGTACAGTTTCTTCTAGGGTCACGGGATTACTCTATTATGCAACGTTTCGTCTGGTGTGGCTGCGCGATGTGATTGAAGGGGTAATCAAGCGGGATAGGCGTCGCCTTATCGGGTGTGGCCTTTCTCTCTTGGTTGCACTTCTTTTAGTTCTAATATCGCCTTCCCCGCTCAGTGCTTTTTTCAGCCGTGGAAATTATAATTTTCTAAACGTAAACTTAAGTGTTTTCAGGAATTATTTTACCTCTCTCTGTTTTCCGTTTTTCCCCTTTCCTCTTTCCTACCGTGAAAGTAATGCGAGTTTCTTAGCGGACTTCGTGCATTCAGCTTTAGCTTCTTCTGTCCCCGGCCCTGTGTTGGGATGGGGAATTGCGGCTCTCTCGGTCTGGGGCCTAATTCTTCTTATAAAGCGGGCGAGGGAGGAGCTTTTTTTCCTTTTAGGAATTTGGTTCATGCTGGGGTTTATGGGGCCAAGTCTTAGTCGATTCTTGATTGTACTCCCCATTCTTATTTTGGCGGGTGCCCTTGCATTAGGAGCCCTTAGTCCGAGGAGACAGCTCGCAGTGCTCTGGGGGGTTTTCTTTTTTACCTTCATTCCCTCGGTAATCCTCTGGAGGAATCTAGGGGATAATAAGGCCATGGAGAATTTGTTCTTTTCACGGCATCGGGAACGAGATCAATGGATTCGCACTCATTTGGCGTACGCGACTCCCGAAACGGTGCATCTCATGGCAGAGGACGGCTTTTTGGCGGCTCGCTATTACGCGTGGGAGACAGGGACCTATTCCGTGTATCCCGCTCTCTCTCCCGAAGAGCTGGGAAATATTTTGCATTTTCGGGCGGAAGGAAAGTCTAAAATTTTCATCATGGATCGAGAGGCCCCTCGCCGATTTGAATACCCTGATCCCACCTCCTCTGCCAGGATTGCAAGTATTCGGGAGGCGTTGAGGTCAAAACCCTATGTATATGCAGTGGAGCACTTTTCTTGGGGAGACGTTTATACGTTAGATTGGCCGTATGAAGACACTCATCAGAAATTGGCCGGACTTATTCGAGATTGAGAAAAGACCCTTTCGTGAGGTTCTTGATCTTCAATTCCGCACGCAGATGACGGCCTTGCGCGGCGAGCTTAAGAGAGATCCGGTTGAGGGACTAAGTGTATTGGATTATGGAAGCGGGCGTTCTCCTTACTCTGATCTTTTTCAGGGTGCGAAAAACTTTATTGCTGTGGATCCGCATGATGGCGGTGCCGAATATTCTGAAATTCCTAGCGGCTGTCTGTTCGATAGAATACTCCTGGTCGAAGTTCTAGAACACCTTTCCAATCCCCAGAAAACACTTCGCGAGCTTTCATCCAAATTGACGGAAGGTGGAAAAATTTGGATTACGGTTCCTTTCGCGGCTCGAGTACATCGGGCGCCCCAGGATTTTTATCGTTGGACAGAGGATGGGCTAAAGCAGCTTGCTCAGAATTCAGGCCTTAGAGTTGTGGCGATTGAGCCCAGGGGGAACGCAATCGGGACTCTTGCAAGTAAGGTGGCGTTTCTTTCCTTCCGTTGTTTATTGAACCCCGTGACATTTCTATTGGGCATGATTTTAATTCTCTTTGGATTGAGTTGGCTTCTCCCGCTTGCATGGATATCGCAGAATTGGAGACTTCCTGTCGAAGATCCCTTGGGATATTTTCTGGTTTTATCCGCTACGGAGCTTTGAATCCGAGTTTCGTTGCAACGAAATATGGAATGATTACTGTTCGAAGTAGGTCGTTGAGCCTGGCTTTGGCCTCATAGATGGAAAACGATTTCATTTTTTAACTATAACTAGATTCTGTCGCGTTTCGCGCAGAATCTATCCTGAGGCCTTAAGCCGAAGGATCTCAACGCAGAAGTATATGCCTACAAAACGAGATCCTTCACTTCGTTCAGGATAGTTTCTGTCGCGAACAATTGAAACGCGACAGAAACTAACTAATCTAATCAGGCCAGTCAGCGACGTGCCAAAGTGGCGAAGTTCCCGAGGGAAAGACGTAAGGGAAGCCGTCCCCACGGCCTTTCTTTTACCCAAGTTTTCACAGCACTTGGGAGGGGGGCTAATTTCGTCCAGTAGTGGAGGGGGTAGGTATTTGGAAAAGAAAAGCACTGGGTGTCTTTGAAGCCAATCTCGGTGAGAAGTTTCGAAAGTGAGGGGGGGGAGAAGACTTGGTAGTGTTGCAGATCGAGCACGGGTGATTTAGTGGATAAAAGCCGATGGGTCCAAGCACGAGAGTTGTGCGAAACGACGCAGAGAAGTCCTCCGGGCTTTAGGCAGGAATAAATTTGTCTCAAAGATTTAGCGGGTTCGATTAAATGTTCGAGTACTTGAAAAGCCGTTACCAGGGAAAAACTCTCTGGCGCCTCTTCTCCTTCGAAAAACTTTTTCTCGATGCGAAGGCCCGCGAGCGTGTGTGTGGAGGAGGGCTCATAGCCCACGCGCTCTGAAAATTGCAAAGGATCGAGTTGAAGAAGAAATCTTGCTTCTCCGCAACCAATGTCGAGAGCCTTTCCGGACGGAAGACCCGTTAAGCGAGGTATCAGCCACTCGTGATAGGCCTCCGCGGCCCAAGCGGCCTCTTCCCAGTCGACGGTATCGCAGGTTTGGTAGCCAAGGTGTTCAGGGGACAAAGCTGGCGAAGCATATAACAAAGAACAGCTACGGCATTCACGGTAAGGGGGGTAAATACCCTCAGGGGTTTTCCTCGCCGAAAAACTCTGGGAATGAAACGTTTTGCCTTCCCCTCGACCACTATAGCGGCGCCTGGATTTTTTCCCGCCACAGCTGGGACAGGTCGCTCGCTCAAAATCAAACTGAATCAGTCTTTCCATTCTGTTACTTCGCCGCCTTCAATGCGCGATAGCCGGAAATAGAGTGGCCGGCGCTTTACCTCTTGAAATATTCTTCCCAGATAATCGGTGACGAGAGCAAGTCCTAAAAGCTGAAAGAGCCCGAAAGAAAGGACGAGCCAGGGGGTCCAGCGGGGTGCTTGAAGAAGGAGGAAGGCCAGGGTCAAGCTCGCCGCCACCACACCCGCTAAGAGAAAATAGCCTCTGAGAAATTTTCCGCCGAAGGAGAAAAGGCCTCGTTTCGCCCATTCCAGGTTCTTGAGCCAAGAATTGGTGGAACGTCCGTATTTGCGAGCCGGGCGGTGGTAGGGCACTCCCACCTGTCGGAAGCCGACAAAAGCTCTGAGACCTCGCCAAAAAAGCTCTCTTTCCTCGAATCCGAGAAGTGCTTTGGTCGCGCGTGGGGAGAGTAGACCAAAATCCCCCGCATCGAGAGGGATGGGAGCGTCGGAAGCCCAGCGAAAAAGCCGGTAAAAGACTTTTCTGAAAACCTCCAGGATTAAATTCTCCTCGCGTGTTTCTCTCACGCCGAAGACAACATCGTACCCTTCATTCCATTTTTCAAAGAATTTGTTGATGAGCTCTGGGGGATCTTGGAGATCTCCATCCATCCAAACACAGGCCTCGCCTTCTTGCAGCAGATCCATCCCGCTTCTAAACGCGGCTTGGGATCCGAAGTTCCTAGAGTGGGTAACTCCAATGAGCTTAGAGTCGGAGGAAGAAAGGTGTTTGAGCTGGCTTTCAGTTTCATCAGGGCTCCCGTCGTTGATAAAAAGAAGCCGGTACTGAACGGGAAGGGCCTCTAGTGTTTTCCCAAGACGGTCGTGAAGTTCTTTTAATGCCGGGGCGTCTTGATAACAGGCGACGATGACGGCGAGCTTTCTCATTTCGGAAACTGAGGCCGGAGCATTTGGGTCTTGAAACACTTTGGACAGGCCCGACCGCAAATCAATCTTCGCTTCCCAGCCTAGCTCGTTACGTGCGCGCGCAGGGTTTCCAAACCAATTCTTTTGATCCCAGCTTCGCGCCGGGTAATTTGTGAACTCTGGCTCGTCTTTTATCTGAAATAGATCTCTGGAAAGTTCGGCAAGGTCTTTGAGTGTCGTCTTTTTTCCCGTCGCGATATTAAAGGATTTCCCTTTCTGATTTTCTCTCGAAGTGGTGGCTGCCATGAGAAATGCACTCACTACATCCTCGACATGAACGAAGTCTCGCGAGGTTTCAGGGGCGGCAAAAGGGGGCCATGTTCCTTTTCTTGCGGCTGCGAGAAGTGTTGGAATGAGGCGGCCTTGCGGCTCTCCCGGCCCGTAGACGGAGTAAAGACGCAGATTCACCACCCTGAGGTGCTTAAATTCTTGGATCACCTCACTCGCTGAGAACTTGGCTAGGGCATAGAGGGAGTCGGGAGCGCGCGGTCCTTGTTCGTCGGGCCCGGAGCAATGGGTCCCGTATTCGGAAGAGGAGCCGGAGTGAATGTAGATCGTTTCGGGAAGGTGTTCTTGCAGAGTCTGAAGAATCTCGGCCGTAATCCCGAGATTTACTCTGAAAATTCTCTCCGCCCGATCCTCATTGGGATAGCCGCCGTATCCCAAGCAATTGAAGATGAGACGGGGTCTTTCTCTTAATATGAGGGCTCGCGCTGCGCCCAGCCTTTCGAGGTCGATTTGGGAAGAGCTAATCCCGATGGTTTTTTCCGTAATTCCCTTTACTCGTCGATAAAGGTGGCTTCCTATGAAGCCGTTGGCACCTAGTACCAGAACCGGTCCTGGTAAGGTTAATGGGTTTACCGCGCAGCGCATCAAGTTCTTTAGAAGAGTTCCGAAAAGTTACTATATCTGTCATTGCGAGCGAATGCGAAGCAACCTTCTACCATTGAATGTGCGAGGGTCGCCACGTCGCCTTCGGCTCCTCGCAATGACAAACGAGATGAACCTTTTATTTCTACTCAGCCTCATTTTTTCACGTCTTGCGTTAGCGGCACCCGGCTGCCCGACGCGCAGCCAAGCGGAAGAGATCCGCAAAGAGACAGTGGGCTTTCTCATTCATCGAAATGAAATTTGCAGCGGTACACTCATCAGCCCGCACGTTGTTTTGACTGCCGCTCATTGCGTTCAAAATAAGACGACACGCCAGATTTATTTCACGCTCAATCCCGATCTCACGCGGCCAGGCCTTGCGGCCTCTTTCGCGCGGGCTTCGCGCACCATCGTGAACCCCCTCTTTATGCCGCCCGGGGGATCAAATCCGGGCGGAGCAGATATCGCGCTCGTGAAACTGGAGTCCACGGAGTACGGAAATGTGCCCGCCACTTTTTACAAATTGGCTTCCGTCGATGAGATGACAAGTGGGGTGACTGCCTACACTTTGGGCTATGGAGTGGAGCCGAACGGCGGCGGTTCTATCCGGCGATCGAAAAAAGTTCGCTTCGAAGAAAAAAAAGACGCGCGTTTGGCGGATGGCCGCATCTTACCTGGTGGACTCTTGCGGTTTATCCGAGGGGATGAGGGGGAGATCCCTTGCGGTGGCGATAGCGGAAGCCCCGTCTTAAAGTTTGCCGAAGATCAGACCGTCATCATCGCGGTCTATTCTGCGAATCAGGCATTGGTGCGAAGTGCTCGGGCGGCTGCAAGCCTTGCGCGATCTCCAGTGAAGTTATGCAAGGTGACGGGTTCCTCCGTCGGAACCAACGTCCTTCCCTTCCGCGATTGGGTCGAGGCGACGAGGAAGGAAATGGAAACAGATCGCTCCTTCCCCCGATGCCCTTAGACTACCCTCAAGCCACTGCATTCCCCCAAAAACGGCAAGTCCCGTAAAAAGACAAACCCACCAAGGCAGATTTGGAAAACCGATGGCGTGACCGTAGTCGTAAGTCCACCCTCCGAGGGAAGTGCTTAAGGCTCCCCCGATCGCAAGGGCGTAACCGTTGAAACCATAATAGGCGGCCAATTGATCTCTCGGAGCGAAACGAGGAATCAGCTCGAAGGTGATGGGATTGGAAACCATCATTCCAAGCGCGTAACAAAAGCCTAAGAGAAGATAGTGTTCGCTATACCCAAGAGAAAAGAGAGAGACTCCCATCAGGAAAGTGCCGAGGCCAATCAATCCGAAGCGACGCGGTAGAGGGGTCAGCCACTGGCTCAATCTCAATTGAAAAAGTGTAATGGAAATTCCCACCACGGCATAAAATGCCGTTACGGAGGAAGTGTCTTTGGTGAGATCCAAGAGGACTTTTGGAATGGTTATCCACATCTGTGTGTAGAGGTAAAAATAACCGGTGAGGAAAAACGTGTAGAGCACAAACGCCCGGTTTTTCATTACGCTAAAAACCCCTCGGTGAGTGGCCGGCTGCACGGGAATCGCAATCGTGGGGATTCGGCGTCTGACGATCTCTCCTGCGCCGATAAAAAGAACTCCTCCCGTAATAGATAGCCAGACAATATCCACCGATGCCAGAAGAGTTCCCGCCAAGGCCGAGATTGCAAATGCTATATTGGAAATGGTGTCGCGCAAGGCGAGAAGGGTTTTTCTATCTTTGGACGGGGTGAAGGCTTCAAAAGCCGCTTTATTCGCTGGCTCGAAGAGCGCTCCTCCAAGACCAGAAATAATAGCCGCGGCGAAAAACTCTGGAACTGTGTGTGCTAACCCGATTCCAAAGAAACCCAAGGCGCGTATCCACACTCCAAGAACAATGGCTCGCTTCCAACCGATTCTGTCACCGATGAGACCGCCGAAGTAGGTTAAGCCCTGCTGGGAGAGCTGACGGGTTCCTAAAAGAAGCCCGGTGAGCCCCAGCGACCAACCCAATTTTCCAGATAGGTGCAGGGCAAGGTAGGGGACTAAAACGTAAAACCCCAGATACATCAGGAAGTTGCTCCCGTTCAGAACCCGAATGGTGGGGGGGCTTAAGAGCCAGGCTCGGCGAAACATCTGAAAAACCTCCAACTTCATTATTTGGGATTTTATCTCTATTTGTACAACGAATCATTTTGATATAAATAATCGAAAATGGAGATAGATCAGCTAAAGGCTTTTCTCACGTTGGCGAGAACAAAGAATTTTTCCAAAGCCGCGGAGACTCTTCACCTCGTTCAATCCTCCGTTTCCACGAGGATTCGCTCCCTAGAGAACACGCTTGGGCGGCCCCTTTTTCTGAGAGACAATCG
>JAHFAF010000015.1 GCA_023250715.1 Pseudobdellovibrionaceae bacterium
ACTGAGTTGAGGCCATCCTTGCGGACTTCTATGGTGTGATGGAGCTGTAGCCAACGCTTTTGCTCGCACCGTCGCCCGTCTTCGCTGACATGAGTGCATTGCATACCATCCCTGAGCACGATCGGATGTTTGACTGATGCCCGCACTGGTTGCCGTCCCGATTTTGGTGGCGGCAATTTCCTTGAGGAAATCGCCTGCGAACGCTCGGCCCGTTTCACGGGATCGAATCTCTCCCGAGTCGTTTCCGCTGCCCAAGCGATGACCTGGGCTAAGCTCGCCGGCCTTCTTAATTTCTGCGAGAGGATCTCCTTAAGCGCCGCCAAATGTGGCCGTCCCATTTCCTCGAGGAAACGGAGAATGGAACATTTCCGGTTCAGATGAAGAAGAGGGCTTGGATTTTTTTTAAATCACTTTGCAGAATTACGACCTATGAAAGTTCGCTTGGGCCTCTACGCCCCCTTAGCCATGCGTGCCGGTTCGACCAGCGTCCAATTTGGTGCGCCGGGGGGACTTAGTCTCCCACGGCATGAAAAGTTAGCAAAGGTGGCCAATGGGTAGAAATACTCCGTTGCGAACGGTTAATCCTTTTTAATCCTCTCGATTTCGCACCCCAGCGCCTTAAGCGCTTCCACTTCTAATTCGGACAGCGTTTTCTTCTTGATGAGATCGAACACAGGCTTGGCATTTTCGCCAGTAGGGTAATAGCGGATCCTTCCCGTTACCGACCTTACTTCCAGCGTTACTTTCACACCCATGGTGATGCCCCTTTTCTAATGCGCGGCCAACTACAAATCATCTCCATCCAGCACTCCCTTTGGTTTAAACGGAATCGCAGGTTCAGCCGGCGCCAATGTCCAGATTAGGGGAGACGAAAGGAATCGACTTGAAAAACTCTGTCGTTATGCGGCGCGACCGCCGATTGCACTGGAGCGGATGAGCGAAACACCAGCCGGTAAAATACTTTACAAACTTAAGACTCAATACTCTGACGGGACAACGCATATTCTCTTTGATCCCTTAGAACTTGTTGAAAAGGTGGTGGCCCTTATTCCTCCTCCCAGGGCCAATCTTCTGCGGTACCATGGGCTGCTCGCCCCAAACTCAAAGATGCGCTCCAAAATCATTCCCCAGCAAAATGAAGAAAAAAGGGAAAAGAAGGAAAACCCGGAACACGGAAAATGGGCGGATCTACTGAAACGATCGTTTGTAATTGATATTTTGAAATGCGCGCAATGCGGTGGAAAGATGAGAGTGATTTCTACTATCCAAGATCCAGCAATCGCGAAACGCATTCTGGAATCCATAGGGATCCCATACGAGCCCCCAAGGAAGGCCCCGCCTCGGGCTCCACCCCGGCAAGAGTTTCACGTCAACCCTCCCGACGAGTTCTCGCAAATTTCCCCAGAGACTGATTCGTTCGAATAAATTTTCGAACGATAAGGATGTACTTCGCCTGCTTTATCCAAATCATCGATTCTACGTTTAATATTCTCTCGTATGGAGACCTGCCGTGTCCCGTGCAGGCCGTATAAGCCGCAATGCGGCGCCTCTTAGCGATAACCAAACTTACAACGATTAGCCGCGTGTACCCAAGCCCACTTTCAGAATCGGTGGGTTAAACTACTTATCCTTTCCAGCAGGTTCTCGACGGCGGAAACGATCCCAGTCACGTAAAATTTTCCGTAACAAAGGAAACAAAAGAAGGCCGTACCCGGCCCACCTTTTACGCCCCTTCTAGCGGCGCCGGCGGCGATTAGTGGTGGTGCTGCTGCCCGCGCCGAAATCATTAACTGTCGTGTGGCCGCGTCCGTAGTTATTAATCGTCGTGTGGGAGACGCCGTAATTGTTGATCGTGTTGTAGCTGGGGCCGTGGTTATTCGTCGTGCTGTAGCTCGTTCCGTGATTGTTCGTCGTCGAATAAGTCGCGCCGGAAGATTGAATGCCGTAATACCTGTTATATTCGGCCGTTCGCCGAGCATGCTCCGCGGGAGAAAGCGGGTTTCCATTCCAGTCCCAGTAATAGGTGCGTGCTCCATTCACATCCACGGTGTATTGCTGACCAGCGTAGATTTGCCGACGAATTCCTTTATCAGAGATAATGCTATCGGCAGAGGCGACATCGCTCGCGAGTCCGGCCAAAAGCAAAAGTGAGATCAATACGACTTTCATTTCTGCTCCTCCACGAGATAAATAGTGGAGTCGCGATAGACGCATGAAATCGGAAGTAGCACTGAGTAAATCCCAGCTATTCTTGGAAAACGGAGACTTTTCTTTAGCATCGGGGCTCCTTTTTATTTGACGAATCGAGTCGGATTTAGACAGGAGCTACTTGAGCGAGACTCCACTTTCAATCGGTTTCAAGGGTGTCTGCGGCGGTTTTGGTTTCTTAAAGGATACCAGCCCCATTATTTGAGCGGAAGGAGGGGACGAACACCTTTTTAACTCCCGGTAAAAAGTGTCCACACACCTTTTTAGAGTCGTTGACTGACGCGACTTACGTGCGTGTCGACCGCAATGGCAGGAAGATCGAATGCCTGGTTTATCACCACACTCGCGGTTTTTCTGCCCACACCGCGCAGAGACGTTAGCTCTTCCATGGTTCGCGGGACTCTTCCTTTGAATTTATCGGCGATGTCTTGAGCCGCCGAGAGGATAGATTTTGTCTTTTGCCGATAAAAGCCACAGGAGCGGATGAGCTTTTCAACGTCAGAGGGCTTTGCCTTTGCCAGTTTTTCCGAAGTCGGAAACTTCTTGAAGAGCGCCGGTGTGGTGAGGTTAACTCGCGCATCCGTGCATTGAGCTGAAAGAATGACGGCTATCAGAAGTTGAAATTCATTTTCATAAGTGAGCTCGGTTTGGGCATTCGGATAGGCTGTGGACAGGTATTCGAATCCAGCTTTGATATCAAGTTTGTGTTTCATTCCTCGGTCCGGAGCTGCTTATAGCAGAATATGATGAATGAAGTTAGCGCATTTCAAGAGCCCGAAACATGCGGTTTTTGGAATTCATTCGGAATACTGAACGCACTTCTTTCGGTATTTCAATTGCATCTTTTTTTCTCAAAGAGGGTTGTTAGATTGTTGGAGGATTTATGAGTACTCTTGGTATGCTCGTATTCTCGTTGGCATTGTCGCATTCGGCGGAAAGCGGCAGCGGACACGATCTCAATTCTAGGCGTCAGGTGGGTGATGCCAATTTACCGCAAGAGTCGAAACGCGAGTCTAAAGTCCCTGAGAATTTGGAGGAGGCCCTCGCCATGAAGCTTATCTCAAAGGAGGATCTCGTGGCTCCCAAGGATCTCTCCGAGCAGATTAAAGCAGAGAAAGCTCCCGTCATCTGGAACGTTGGATCGCAGAAAAATATTCTGGGTGCTGTCAAAATAGGAGAGCTGCAGTTTGAATCTTCGAAAAAGCTCCTAGCCGAAGCGGAAAGACAGGTCTCTAAAAGTACCGAGATCGTTTTGTATTGTGGCTGCTGTCCCCTCGAATATTGCGAGCCGATGATGCAAGCCCTCGCCCTACTCCGTGAGTTGGGTTACACGGATTTGAAAGTACTCAATTTCAAAGAGGGGCTTAAGGAAGACTGGATTGACTTGAATTATCCCATGGACCCCGCCAAATGAGACGGCGTCTAGTAAATGGGGCAGTAATCCTAGCGTTTCTCCATAGTGGCCAATGCGTTGGCCAACTCTTCAGTTTTGATACCCCACTAAGTATCGCCTGGCGTCATCCAGGCTGTATACCTATACTCAGAGCTTTGGGTAATCACTTGAAACACAGTCACTATTTGAACAAAGATGCTCGGGTTCACAGTGAGAGTCTGGTGTTTCCATCTGGAGAAACGATTCTCAACTCCTTGCCGTTGCTGCCAGTTTCCGGAACACCCACAAGGATATCAAAAAAATTAGATGCCTCTGCGTCAGACATTCTGAAAAGTGCTGAACTGACCCACCCTCTTACTCGAATCATAGGACAAGTCCTTCCCAATGAAGAGACGATTAGTAGCGAAGCTCCTGGAAATCGGATCTATAATCTCTCTCTAAATGAGTTGCCCGAGATCCTAAGAAGCTTGGGTGGAGAATGGGAACCGAGCTCTTCTGACCCTGACATCCGAAAAAGAAAAAGTCTACAGACAGACATTCCACAGAGCGCTTTAGATAGCGTTGTTGGAAAAATAATCGTCGGCGTGAGTGGTGATCATCCCAAAACAATGTTAGTTCAACTCTATGGGGGGGTCATTACTCGTGCTTTTACAGTCGAAACTAGTAACAAGGTACAGTTGATTTATGCCACCGTATGGACACCGACGGATGGCGAGATTGTGGTTTCACTTGACCATCGTGGCAGGCTGACGCCAAGTGAACCATCTTATTATACATATCGAGCACACAGAATCGGGGGTCCGTCATCATCGAACCCTCTTGTAGGTCCAAAGTAGCTCTGATGGAAAGAGTAATACAACCTCCCCTTCACTGAAAAATGACCGGCTTCCCTCACACTTGGCGCCGCTACGATTCAAGTCCCACCATTAGAGAATTTGGCGTGCCGCCGGGGGGACTCGAACCCCCACGGGTTTCCCCACTGGCTTCTAAGACCAGCGTGTCTGCCATTCCACCACAGCGGCTTAAACGGACAGACTATTTATTAGAAGCGCCAAAGGCAAACTGCCTTTAGGTGCGCGGTTACTTTTAGTACGCTGGCACCGTACTAAAAGTAACCGCGCACCCTGTAGTACCACTAGGGCTTGAGATCGCGGGCGACGTACTGGCGGGTTTCCGTCTGGTAGTAAATCACAGTAAGGGTTTCTCCCCGACGTGTAATCTCGTCTACCCGAGTGAAAAATGCCTCGACTGTGTCGACCTGCTGGGAATTCACTGAAGAGATCCGATCTCCCACCTTTAAACCCAAGCGGCTCAACAGTCCCTCGTCCGAAGTGAGGGAGAGCACGGTCAGGTCGTACCAAAACGAAGACCCCTCTTCCTGGCGAGTGCGCGAAAGTTCTCCCCCCAAATCCAGCGCGTTGTGCGGCTGCGGTGGAGGGGTGCCGATCTGCGGGCAGTTCGTGTACGATTTGCCCGTCTCCTTAACATCTACGAGCTGACTTCCAGAATCTTCCAGAGCCTTCTTGCAATAGGCCGCCTGCCCCATCTTCAAGACCCCTTCCAACTCTGAGCAAGAGTAGAGAATCTTACTCAAAGGCGCGTGGAAACCCACGAACTCCTTATAAGAGGAGCATTGTCCCTGGGTGGGAACGCCGGAAAGAAGAAACTGGGAATCAGGAATCGTATACTTTCCGCCCTTCATACTTACCTTGACGCCAATTTGTTGTTTGGTTCCCAGGGGGAAATAGCTCGTTCCCGCAGTTTCCCAGTACGTTTGCGAGCCGCCACATTTAATTTCCGTGGTGAAGGGCTTTATTTGAGCGTCTCCCTCCAGAGCCTTACAAATTTTTACCAGTTTTGCGAGGTCGCAAGTGTGGCCGCAGTCGTAGTCATCGGCGAGCAAATAAGAAGGCATTGCGAGTGCCAACATTAATGTGATTCGCATTGTGCGTGTCATTTTGCTTTCTCCTTGAGTTGTTTCCTTTTGATTATCTTTGAGTTCCAGCTTGTAAAATTTTCATCACTTCATCGCGGTAGCGATTGAGATCCGTGTTCTTGGTCACGGGAATTTCCGAGATTCGAGGAACAAAAACGGCATCTGGGTGACTTCTAAAAGAGTCGTCGAGCCACTCGCCGGCAACGATGCGATAACCCTCGGCGGATTCGTCCTCACGGTTAAAGTAAAGCCGGTAATCGTACATTTTCATCGCGGTATCATCGAGTACCGTGGGCAGGTCCGTTTCCTGTTTCCGCTCAGAGACCACTTGGAGCCACGTGCGCACTAGATAGGCGTCCTTGCGTTGCGGATCTTTTTTTACTTCATAACGGAAATGGTAGGCCGGTTTGCTCCATACTTCGATTCCCGCATCGTCATCGATCACAAAATAATTTCCCGCCTTAATCGTTGATACCATCACCTGATGGAAGGCCTCGGGACGCAAATCCTGATAAGTACCATCCGTCTCGACTGTCCCTCGATAGAGAGTGCCGTACTGATTGTTCGGCGTTCCCTGATGTAGGCGGGTCGCAAGTGCCTTCTGATCGGAAATACTGAAAACGACTCCCCCGTACTGGACGGCTCGCTTGGGCTCGACCGTCGAAAGAGAAGCGTAGGCCCAGGAATCGCAAAGCCCTTCCCAGGTATCGCTAGGAAACGAGGCGTAGAGCTCCGCGTCCGTTGCTTGAATGCGGCTCGCCTTTCCTAAATTCTTAAGCATCGAATCGAGTTTTGCGAGGGGCGACTGGGAGCCGGTAAACATTTCCCCCGATCGGAAGGGGTACCAATAACCGGACCACGGGCGAGGAAGCTCCTTTTCGTCCTTTTTCCCCTCTTTCAAATAAAGTGCGCCGAACGCTTTATGCACTTTTTCCACCTCTTCCAGTTCACTCGGGTGGTAGTCGAAAGGGCTGCGCTCTTGGGCGCGCTCCCATTCCCACTGCAAATTCTTGTCGAAATTTTTCCACGGCAGGGACATGCCAGGGGAATGCGCGGACGCTAGACACAAAACTACACCTAGCACTAGAGAAAACTGTTCTCGAAATGACACCCGGTATCAACCCTCTTAATAGTTTCATTTCTCAGGATTTCAATCGTGGGCGGGAATGTCAATTTAGGGATT
Source organism: Pseudobdellovibrionaceae bacterium (assembly GCA_023250715.1). GTDB lineage: Bacteria > Bdellovibrionota > FAC87 > UBA2466 > UBA2466 > JAHFAF01. The sequence continues at coordinate 6,721 of JAHFAF010000015.1, forward strand.
GGGTGGAATTTGATAAAGTATAACGATGGCGGACAAATTGAAGATCATCCTCGTTGGAGACGCACCGCTCTATCAAACGACCCTAAAAAAGTTGGGGCATTTGCCCCTTCTCTTTCCCGTGTCTCAGTTTTACGCGCCCAGCATCTTGAATCGCCTGGTGAATGAGGCCTTGCAATTCGTGGGACCTACGCCAGATTTCTGGGGCGCCGGGCGCATGGGAAAAATTTTGGAGAAGGAATTTGCCGCTTTTCAGCCGCATCTCGCAATTTTTTTCGATCCCATCTATTTTTCACCTGTCACCCTTCAAAAGCTTCAAGAAAAGCACGCCATTCCTTTTTTTAGTTTTTTCTCAGACGATGCTTTCGTGCAGAAGAATGCAAGCCGCTTCTTTTACGAGTCGATCCCTCTTTACGATCTGCACTTCACGACTCGGCCGGAAAACGTTTCTGATTTTCTTCAGAACAAGGCTAGGCGGGCGATTGCTCTGCCGATGGCGTTCTTTCCCATTGAAAAGGCAGTGAATCCTCCGCGTGAAAGCACGGTGGATGTGGGATTTTTTGGGAATCACTCTTCGGTGACGAAGGACAAATACCTGGCTCGTCTCGGCAGAGAAATTTCCTCTTTGGGAGTCTATCCAAAATATGAGGAGCTTTCTCAGTGGGCCCCAGCGGCGAAAATCGCGGCCGTTTTTTCGCCGAAGGGGGGAGCCGAGGATTCAAGTGATTACATGCTCGGTGTTCCGGGATGTGGAACTTTTCTTCTGCACGAGCGTAATGAGGAAGTGAAAGAAATTTTTCGAGAAGGGATCGAGGCCGAGTTTTTTTCAGAGTACACGGAGTTTCGTGACAAAATCGCTTTCTATCTGAAAAACCCCTCAGCTCGTCAGGACATCGCGAAGAAGGGCTACGATCGTGTCCACCGCCCCGATCTCTCGTTAGAACACCGAGTGCAAGCCATGCTGTGGGAATACCGCCAACTCATCTCTTCGCCCCATTGGCGTCGCACTGCCTGAAGTACTACGATTTCAACTCTGTCCACATTCGATTCATGTCATTTAACGTATCCCCGATATCCTCAAGGAAATGGAGCTTTTTTAGTGTCTCTCCTGTCGGGTAGGTGTTGATGTCGTTTTGTTCTTCTGGGGTCAGCAGTAGCCTTGCCGTTTTATTAGGCGTCGCAAGCGTGTTTTCGCGGATTAAGCGCAGGGCATTTTCCGGCTCGAGCCAGAAATCGATAAAGGCGTGAGCCTCTACTTTTCTCTTCCCGGTGATAGGAATCGAAAAATTATCCGTCCAAATCGTTCCGCCCTCTTTAGGAATGAAATATTGGATAGAGGCGTTTTCCTTATGCGCTTGGTTTGCATCCACGCTGAAGACATGGGCGATATTGACCTCGCCCTTCAATAGAAGGGGTCTCGGCTCGGAGGAAAAGGTAAGAATTCGGTTCCGGGCCTTTGAAATTTCCTGACGAGCCATTCCTAAATCGTCGGTCTTGGTACTGTTCAAGGAAAGGCCCTTCCAGGAAAGTACGGCCCCGAACACTTCTCGCATATCATCCAGGAGGGAGGTGTGCTGCCCGTCTGGCGATTCAAAGAGCATTTTCCAACTTACTCCCTCAGCCGGAATCTTCACCTTATCCACGTTCAACGCGATTCCGGTTGTTCCCCAGGTAAAGGGCACCGAATACTTCAACCCCGGGTCATAAGGCAGATTGCGGTAGAAATCATCCAAGTCCTTGAGATGTGGTAACGCGGCAGGATCAACGGGCGAAAGCATTTTGAGCATCGAAAGGCGGCGGACCATGTAATCGGAAGGCTGAATGAGATCGTAGCCCGTGGCCCCTGCCCGCAGTTTTGCAAAAAGCTCCTCATTGCTGGACATGTAGCTGAGCTCCACATGCACGCCCGTTTTTGAAGTGAACTCCTTCAGAAGGCTATCGGGATAATAATTGCTCCAGGTCAGGACTCGAAGCGGCTGAGTCTCTCCACTTCCGCGCTGTCGAAGGTAAAACATCCCTCCAACGACTAGTGCCAACGCCAAGGTAAGAGTTAGGATCCTTTTAATACCCATTTTCTACTTTGCTCCTTCGACAAAAGAATAAGGACTAACGCCGTACTTAAGAAAATCATGAGAAAAGAAAGGCCGTTCAGTTCCGGTGACAAGCCAATGCGCATCAGGGAATAGATCTTGAGCGGCAAGGTTGTAAGGCCGGCACCGCTTGTGAAAAACGAAATCAAAAAATCGTCGAATGAAAGGGTAAAGGCGAGAAGCCACCCACCCATGACTCCAGGAAGAATATTCGGAAGGGTAACCTTCAAGAACGTCTCGGACGGTTTTGCGCCGAGATCTTGTGCTGCTTCGGAAAGATGCGGGTCTAACTTTCTCAGCTGCTCCACCATGATGAAGTAAACAAAACTCGCGCTAAAACTCGCATGCGCCAACACCACGGTCGGCATCCCCAAAGGAATTTTCCAGATCAAGAAGAAGAGAAGAAGGGACAATCCAGTAATTACTTCTGGGAGAAGGATGGGCAACATAATCAGCGTTTGAATTGAAATGGGAAGAAGCGATGCGATGGGCGTCAGGCCCACGGCCCCCGCGGTTCCGATAGCTACCGCAAGCGTCGCCGAACAAACGCCGATGAGAATGCTATTGGTAAGGGGCTCCCAAAGACTTCCGCTCTCCCAGAGTTTCCACATCCATTTCAGAGTGAATCCGCTACTGAGGCTATTCGGGTTTTCCAAAAACGCCTGCAAGATGAGATAGAGCAGAGGCAAATAGAGGAAGGTGATCGTGAGAAAGAACATTCCTGTCACGAACTGATTAGGCTTTACCGCATTCCTCATGCGGTTTTCTCCGCCTGCCATCGAGTTTGCAGATAAAGAGCCAAGAATAAGAAAACCGAAAGCAGCCCCGCGATCGAAGAGCCGAAAGGCCAGTCTTGCATTACGAAGAATTGGCTTACCATAATATTGCCGAGAAACATTTCCTTAGCGCCGCCTAATAAGTCAGGAATGACGTACTCGCCCATCATCGGAACAAAGACGAAGAGGCTTCCCACCAGGACACCTTCCTTGATGTTGGGTACGACCACCCGCCAAAAGGTATTTACGCGGTTCGCGCCTAAGTCTTGTGCAGCTTCTCTAAAGGAGGGATCCAGCTTCTCCAGTGCCGAGTAAATGGGGACCACCAGAAAAGGGAGGTAGTTATAGACCAAGCCGAGATAAACCCCCGTACGGGTGTAAAGGATTTCAAGTGGGGTATGGATCAAACCGAATCCTAGTAGAATTTGATTTAGAAGTCCGTGGTTTCCCGCGAGGGAAATAATTCCGTAAATGCGCAAAATAAAATTCGTCCAAAAGGGAATGAAAAGAAGCACGAGACCCAGCTGCTTCATCGGCCCTTGGGCGCGCGCCAGGTAGTAAGCGACGGGAAACCCCACCATCAGGCAGGTCGAAGTGGCGATGAACGCAAGCCAAAGCGTTTTCAATAACACGCGTGCGTAAATCCAATCGAAACAGCGCAAATAGTTTTCGAAAGTAACGATGAATTGATACCCGCCGTATTCTCCCTTTTGCAAAAAACTCATGCCGAGAATGAGAAGGAAGGGAAGAAGAGTGAAGAAGCTCAACCAACCGATGAAGGAAAGGGCACTCGACGGGAGCTTATTCAGCTTCACGACTTAGCACTCTCCCCGGCGGGAAGAATGATGGCGTCCTCGCTTCGCCAGGAGAGGTAAATCTTATCGCCGGGATTGAGGCTTCGTTTTTTCAGGCGCTCAAGCTCCGGCTCGAACACTTTGAAGCTATGGCAGACAGTTTTCACCAAATATTCCGTTCTCGAGCCCAGATAACTGAGTTCCTGCACTTCACCCTCAACGATATTTTCTTGGGTGGACGAGCGTTGTCTGAGTAAGCGCATTTTCTCCGGCCGCAAGAGCAGCGAGACTTGGCGTGGGTAGACCACACCGTTTCTTTTAATCTTAAAATTCCCCATCTGAGATTGGACCGACCAAACGCTCGCATCCGGCCCTTCATGAATCTCTCCCGGAATTTCATTCACGGGGCCGATGAAGCGCGCCACGAAATTATCCGTCGGGTCTTCATAGATCGATTTCGGCGTACCGACTTGAAGGCACTTGCCATCGCGCATGACGGCCAAGCGATCGGAGAGCTGCAGGGCCTCTTCCTGGTCGTGTGTCACCATGATGAACGTCGAACCTACTCTCCGGCAGAGCGCGCGCAGCTCTTCGCGCATCTTCAATCGAAGTGCTGGATCGAGCGCCGAGAGGGGTTCATCCAAAAGCAACACAGAAGGCTTTCCCACAAGCGCTCGAGCGAGAGCCACGCGCTGGGATTGGCCGCCGCTAATTTGGTGAATTCGGCGGTCTTTTAGATCCTCGATCTCTACCAGCCGAAGGGCGTCGAGCACTCGGCTTTCAATTTCAAGCTTTCCCACTTTTTTTAGGCGAAGGCTGAAGGCGATGTTGTCGAAAACATTCAGATGGGGAAAGAGAGCATATCGTTGGAACACGGTGTGAATATTGCGCTGGTGCGGGGGAAGGGTGGTGATGTCTTGGGTCCCTAGTAGGATATTGCCAGTGGTGACCTGCTCGAATCCGCCGATGAGTCTTAAGACAGTTGTCTTTCCGCAACCGCTCGGGCCAAGGAGGCAGAAGAACTCTCCCGGATTTACAGTAAGGTTTAAGGGGTCTAAACGAAATCCCCCAAACTCCTTACTCACGGCGTTAAGCTGTAGGAGCATGCCGAATTTAATAAAGGAATTGCGCATCATTTGCTATTCTTTTCTGATGAATTTACCGGCCTTAGAGCGTCTCCGTCTTTTCCTCCGGCCTCCCGGGCGGGGAATTTTCACCTTCTCCACTGGAGGAGGCTATGCGACTCCTCTCTTACGCGGAATTTATGGGTCGAGTGAGTCCGCGCAAGTGCAAAATGCCTGGGAAGATTCCCTGCAACGCATCCGGCGGGTCTCCACTCTTATTTTGGGAATTCCTTCGGACACCGGAGCCGGAATTTTAAGAGGGGCAAACTTTGGTCCGCTTGGGGTGCGGCTCGCTTATTTGAAACGCTTTGGAGCCTTGCCCAAGAATGTGGTGGATGTGGGGGACGTGATCGTGGTGCCGCAACTTCTGCACGATGAGATGCTGAGCGAGGGACAGAAGGCCGCGACTCGTGCCGAGCTCTATCCGGGAATAGAAGAAAAGCTCCCGGTGTCCCCTCTTTCCATCGCCGAGGAAGTTTTGAACGCGCTTTATGAACTGAATCCTCAAGCTCAAGTGCTCATCATTGGTGGGGACCACAGCGTCAGCTGGCCTGCGATGCTCTATTGTCGCAAGCGGTGTGGGGATAATTTTGGGGTGCTTCATTTTGATGCCCATACGGATCTTTTAGAAAATCGAGTAGGCGTGAAGTACTGCTTTGCGACCTGGGCCCGACACGCCTTGCAGCTAATGAAGCCGCATCATCTAGTTCAAGTGGGTTTAAGAACCTCGAGCCACACGAAGGAATATTGGGAGCAGATGCTCCCGGTCACTCAGTTCTGGGCACATGAGATTCGGGGGAGGGAAACGGAAATGCTGGAAAAGATTCTGGCGCACTTTCATCAGTTGAAAATTAAGCAGCTCTATCTCTCCAACGACATCGACGGCACCGACATGGCGGAAGCTCCAGCAACAGGTACGCCTGAGAAAGAGGGCCTTACGGCACAGTTCGTCTTGGCGCTTAGCGAAAGAGCGAAAAAGGAATTCGATCTTATTGGCGGCGATGTGGTGGAGGTGGCCCCTCCTCTTTCCGGTGAGTGGGATTTCGCCCAAGAAAAAACTAGCTTACTCGGCGCTCAATACTTGAACTCTCTTATAAAGTAAGGGTACCTTTTCCGCCCGTGCTCCGAAAATTGGAAAGCCCGTACTTTATAGCGTCGCTATTTTCCGTTCTACTCGGACTCCATCTCTTCCATCTTTTGCACTTTAGTTTAAATCTTCCGCTTGGGGATGAGTGGGTCATGCTCAAGTCGAACGGGTTGCCCCGGGGATTGACTTGGGGGTGGCTCCTGGAACGACATAATGAGCATAAAATTGTCCTGACCAAACTCCAAATACTTCTCTCTGTCGCGGTGGATGGGTGGAATGTCGTACACATTCAGGTCTTCAATCTCTTTTTTTACTTTGCGTGGATTCTTTGGCTTGGGTTTTTCCTTCACGAGCAAGCAACCGACCTTCCGAAAGGAGTAATCGCAGCCCTTCTGCTTTTTTTGGGGTCTTTAATCAATTGTGAGAACCACAGTTGGGCCTTTCAGTCGCAGTTTCATTTTGGTGTCGCTTTTCTCTCTGTTGGGGCCTTCTTTCTTTTTCGCCCCGGACTATCGAATACCTTTCTCGGGAGTGCATTTTGCGTACTTTCCATGTTTAGCGTGGGCTTCGGAGTTCCCGGAGCGCTTACGGTTTTTTCCCTATTCGGGGTTTTCATTTTGTTGGGGCGACGCGAGCAATGGCGGGAACTTGTCTTAGCATGCTCCATGGGAACGGCGGCGTTGTGGCTTTGGCTTTTTTACGATGCAGCCATCGATAATGGGACTCTCATTCTGCCTCATCGTTTGAAGTTTTGGAGATTTCTGGCAGGGCTTGTCTCCTTGGGTTTTGGTTTTGAGGGAGAAGGTAGGGAGTGGTGGGACTTTCTGATCCTCTTTGGAGTATTGGGCTCTCTTCTGCTTCTCCTCGTGCGCCGGCGTTTTCGATTAAATTCCAAGGAGTCGGCAACCGTCGCGTTAACAGCCGCTTACCTCTCCTCGGCGGGCCTCATGGCTGCCGGCCGGGCGGCCCGTTTCGGTGTCGAATATGCGAAGAGATCGCGGTATTCCGAAGTGACGATGGCGCTTGTTCCCTTGACTGGTCTTCTCCTCTTTCAGGCGATCCCTAGGGGGAAGTGGCGGGGCTGGGCTTTGGGTGTGGTATGGGCGGTTGCCTTTCTGGGGTATTCGAACAATTGGAACTTTCGCGTCTATAACGCAACTCTGAGAGGCAAACAAATAGGACTGGAATGCATCCAAAATTTCTACACAAATTTGGGGACGGACCACTGCGCTACTGTGCATGAAGAGGCTTTGGCGGATTATTTGGCCGAAGCCAAGCGAATGCGACTCTCTTTCTTTAGAGATCTTCAAAATCCCTAGTTCTGTGTTATTTAATCCCCTGTGAAGATAGCGTTTGTTTTCAACCGAAAAACCAATGACTCTCTAGAACAGGCCGAGTTTGATACGCCGGATACCATTGCGGCGATTCACAACGCCCTCGCGAGTGGCGGCCACGAGGTTCTGGACGTGGAAATGGCGTTGGAAGACTCCGTTTCAAGCTGGCTTCGGCGGCTCTCCGAGGTAAAACCCGACATTATTTTTAATACGGCTGAGGGCTATTATGGCATCGGGCGGGAGAGTCTCGGGCCGACTTTGTTCGAACAGCTGAAGATCCCTTATGTGGGATCGGGCCCTTATGGGTGTTTTCTCACCCTCGATAAATTCTTGACGAAGCAGATGGTGGCCAGTCGCAAAGTACCGGTGGTGGAAGGGTATTTCGTCAACTCTCAGGAAGAGCTGCAGAGCATTGCAAAAGAGGTGTATTACCCCGCCTTCGTGAAGCCCAATTATGAAGGATCGAGTAAGGGAATCACAGAGCGATCCGTGTGCAAGGATGCGTCCGAGCTTTTAAGTTACGGCTCGGAATCCTTGAAACTATTTCCGAACGGGATTTTGGTCGAACGCTATATTCCGGGAAGAGACGTCTCGGTTCCCTACATTGCGGGCCTGGGAGATAGCGGGGTGCTGGAGCCGCTAGAGTATGTCTTCCAAGGGCGCACCGAGAGCCAGATTTACGACTACGACTTAAAGAACAAGTACGACGACGCTGTGTCAGTGCGTTGTCCGGCTCAGCTCGAACCCGGGATTCGCGCACAGATTTTCGAATTGATGAAGCGGGTGATCCCTGCGGTCGGTGTGGTCGATTTCGCGCGCGCGGATTTTAGAATCAGCCCGGAAGGTGAAGTCTATTTTCTGGAGCTCAATGCCTTGCCGAGCTTGCAGCCAGGGGCTGGAATATTCGAAGCGACCCATTGTCTTGGGCTCGATTACAATCAAACGATCTTAAAGATGTTGGATGCCGCGGTTGCTCGGCTGAAACTAAAGCAAACAAAAGCTCCCGGCCGCTTGCGAACGACTACGCCTCGGGTGGGGCTCGTCTATAATTTAAAAAGGAAAGATCCGGGCGATCCCGATTACGAACGGGAGGCTGAGTTTGATTCGCAGAAAACGGTCGATGTTCTGCGTTCGACGATTGAAAGGTTTGGCTGTCCGGTCATTCCCATCGAAGCGACGAAAACCCTCTCGGAAAATCTCCTCGAGCTCCGGGTGGATGTCGTTTTCAATATTGCCGAAGGTTCGAATAAACGGGCGCGAGAAGCTCAAGTTCCAGCCGTATGTGATTTGCTTGGAATTGAGCATACAGGGAGTGACGCCACTTGTTTGGCCATTACTTTGGATAAGGCCATCACGAAGAAACTCTTAAGTCAGGACGGCATTCTCACTCCGAACTATCGTCTTTATCAGGGCGGCCGCCAAATCGAGGCGGGCTTAAGATTTCCGGTCATTGTAAAACCCAATCACGAGGGCACCTCCAAGGGTATCGGCGGTAAATCGGTCGTGATGAGCCAGGAAGAGATGCTGGAAGAGGCTCAATCGCAATGGCGAAGATTTCAAGAGCCCATTCTTTGCGAAGAATATATCGAGGGGCGTGAGTACACAATTGGAGTCTTGGGCAGCAGTACTTTGAAAATCTTGGGGCCGATGGAGATTAAGTTCGGCGCCGGTGCCGGCCAATACCCGGTCTATTCCTTCGAGGCGAAGCACGCACCGATGGAAAATGATATTTTTTCCGTGGTCTGCCCGGTTTCCTTGGGGAAGGAACAAGATCGAAAAATCCTCCAATTCGCGAAAAAAGTATTTCGTTCCTTGGGTTGTCGCGATGTCGGCCGGATCGATTTTCGTATCGATAATCGGGGGAATATTTTCTTCCTCGAGATCAATCCTTTGCCAGGGCTTGCTCCGGCCTTTAGCGATCTCGTCGTTATGGCCGAAAAATGTGGCATGACCTATGAAAGTCTCATTAAACGGATTTTAGCTCCGGCCATCCAACGCTGGAGAAACGTTGGCCGCATGCGCGTAGTTACCTAAAGTTAACCATGAGCAACCTGTACGAGCGCTATAGAGAAGATGGGAAGAAGCGGACACGATTGCGCACTCTTGGGTTGAATATCGGCGAGTACAGGACCGGTGAGTTGAACGCCATCACGGATGTACCCGGCGTTAGGGTTGGGCACTCTACCCTGATTGAAGGTTCGGGCCGGCGAAAACCGGGGAACGGCCCCGTGAGAACGGGCGTCACGGTCATTTCTCCTAACGACGACATTTATAATCAAAAACTTATCAGCGGGGGCTTTATCTTAAGTGGCGCCGGCGAGGTGGCGGGCCTGACACAGGTGACGGAGTGGGGTCTCATCGAGACGCCCATTGCACTGACCAATACCCTATCCGTTGGGCGAGTGAGCGATAGCGTCGTGAAATGGATGACGCAAAAGTATTCCCATATTCGAGAGCTTCAAGAGGTCGTGATTCCGGTCGTTGGTGAGTGCGACGATAGTTTCTTGAACGATGCGGTGGGGCTCCATGTAAAACCCCAACATGTTTTTGCGGCCCTGGATTCCGCGACGGGCGGGCCGGTGGAAGAGGGGGCTGTCGGTGCGGGCACAGGAATGATCTGCTGCGACTTTAAGGGGGGGATAGGCACGTCCAGTCGCATGGTTCCTATCGGCAAGCAAGATTATGTGATGGGAGTCTTGGTCTGCAGCAACTTCGGGATCATGGAGCACCTGCGAATGGATGGGTATCCTATTGGCCGCGTGCTTTATGGAAGACAGGGTGTCTATAACCGAAGGACCACGAGCTATGGCTCTATCATCGTAGTGATTGCGACGAATATGCCCCTGACTGCCATGCAGATGAACCGCCTTTGTCGTCGGGCGGCGTTAGGAATTGGGAGGGTGGGAAGCTACGGGGCCCATTCGAGCGGAGAGATTATCATCGGTTTTTCGACGGCAAACGTCATTCCGAGAAATCCTCCCGAGCCCGCCGTCCATTTCCAAATGATTCACGACACCTTCCTGGACCCGGCCTATCGCGCGGTGATTGAGGCAACAGAGGAATCGATCCTAAATAGCCTAACCATGGCGGTCGACATGGAGGGAGCCGCTGGAAATCGCGTGCCTGCGATCAACCTTCAGCTTTTGAAAGGGCTCTTTGAGCATTATAATTCAGTGAACGCGCTCATGCGCGCCAAATAGCTTTTGCGTCTGCCGAAGGATCTCATTGACCTAGCAGTGACTAAGGAAGGTTTATCATCATGACGGTACTCCAGGCGTTCATCCTCGGCATGGTCCAAGGACTCACTGAATTCTTACCGATCAGTAGCTCCGCCCACTTGGTTCTCTTCCCCTGGTTCTTAAAATGGCAGGATCCGGGACTGGCCTTCGACGTTTTCCTCCATCTGGGAACTCTGCTCGCCGTGTTCGGCTATTTTTTTCGGGACTGGTTGCAGTTGGCGAAGGCCGGTTTCATGAGCGTCGTCGATCGAAGGATTGGCTTTGATAGGGAGCGCCTTCTCTTTTGGCTTCTTGTTCTCGGGACGATTCCGGCTGGGGTTGCCGGTCTTCTCTTTCACCATCAGGTGGAAGAGCATTTTCGAGATCCTCTTTTAATTGCCATCCCTCTGGCGCTGGTGGGCTTTCTTATGTATTGGGTCGACGGCAATTATCCGTCCTTAAGGCATGTCGACGAGCTTTCCTTTAAAGATGCCTTTTGGATTGGCATTGCTCAGGCCTGTTCGATTGTTCCGGGCGTTTCCCGATCTGGAAGCACGATGACGATGGGCCGATTGCGCAGCGTGAATCGAGAGTCTGCGGCAAGATTTTCTTTTCTCCTTTCTTTTCCCATTACCGCTTCTGCTTGTTTATTCGAGGGGAAAAAACTCATGGAGCAGGCGGGACAGGGAATTTCCATGCAATGTCTGGTGGCGGGGTTTCTTGCTTCTGCCGTCTTCGGCATCTTGAGCATTCACGTGCTCTTAAGACTCTTGCGTACCGCGGACTTCAAGATATTCGCCTGGTACCGCGTATTTCTCGCGGCGGGAATTGTCTTTTGGTCCCTCATGAAGCGTTAGCCCACGATTGTTTCCAAGAATTTAGTTTCCTCTGGCGTGAGCTCCCACTCCCTGGAGGCGAGGTCCTGCTTCATGTGCTCGGGCGAAGTGGTACCGGTCAATGGATGCATTCCAATTTGCTGAGAGAAGCGGAAGATTACCTGCTCGGGTATTGCATTCCATCTCTGCGAAATTTCCAAGACCTTTGGGTGATCGAGGACATAGGGATTCGCCGTTAAAAGAGAGAACCCTTGGTAGAGAATTTGATGCTCAAGGCATATTTTACGCACCTCCCGATCCCATCCACGGTTAGCGTAACAACGATTCTGCACGACTTGAGGCTTTTGCTTTGCCTGACGAACGAGAGAGTCGAGCTGAAGAGCGTTTACATTACTGATTCCGATGAGCTTAGCCTTGCCCGCTTGATGGAGCTTCTCGAGAGCCCCCCAGACCTGCCAATCCTCGTCGATTAAGCCAGGATGCCCGTAAGGGCCGTGCAAAAGATAGGAGTCCAGATAATCGGTGCGCAAATGCTCTAGTGAACTCTTGAAAGATTGCTCGACTTGGGTAGGAATGTCCGCATTTTCCTCGTAGGGAAGTCTCTCATCCTGGCCGTCTAGCGAGGTGAATTTCGTCTGCAGAAAGAGCTCCTCACGTTTGAAATCCTTCAAGGCATCGCCGACCAATTTTTCGGAGTAATGTTTGAGCTGGTTCGCCGTATCAATCCCGCGAAAGCCTGCGTGCAGTGCCTGCTCGACATACACAGTCGTGCGCTCTTTTTTCCAAGCCGTCCCGTAAAGAATCCAAGGCATTTTCATGATCTCGCTCCGTCCTTGCGAGGCCTCGAAGAGGCCGTGGCAATCTCGTGAGACTGCTTCGCATAGGCTCGCAGATACTAGAAATTGTAGGTAATGGAAAGGACGCCGGTGAAGTAGTCGCCGGAGCGATCGGCACCTTGAATGCCGAGGTTGTCGCTTTCATCGACGAAGAAGATGAGATGGTAACGGAAATCAGCGCCCAAGTAGATGTGGCGCCGGTAGATCGAAAACTCCACGCCGCCTCCGGCGTAACCGCCGAAGTTGCTCGTGTTCGAATCCCCGACGGTGGCACTCAGGCCTCCGGTGGCTCCCGTAACCGTTTGCTGGCGTAAGTAGGCACCACCACCAAAGGCGAGGTAGGGATTTGCGATCGCGATCGCCTTGGGTGCATTTTTCGTATCGAAGTAATAGCGAAAGCCCAGAGTGATCGGCAAAAGATCCGTTGCGATGGTGAGCTGCTGGGTGGCGCTCACAGTAAGAATGTCTTCCTGCTGAGCGTAATGGCCTGAAGCTTCCAGGCAGATAGATTTATCGAAGAAGTATTGTAGGCGTGCTCCGAAATACGGCCCAGGGGCCACGGTCTTACCCAAGCCTCCGGTATAAATGCCAATTCCCACATCCACTCCGAGCATGAGGTAGCGCCCTAGGTGGAAAAATTCCTTATCCTCCTTTTCGTCCTCCGCGAATTCGTAGTTTGCGGGGTCGCCAAAGGGGTCGGTAATGCCCTTGTACTCGGAGCCTTGGCTTTCGGCTCGAGCATTCGAGGGTGCGAGGAGGGCCCAGGCCCCCAGCGCCAAAATGAGGAGTTGTCTGTTCATTCAATATAAGAAATGTGCAGTAACACTTATTATACCGTCGACGGGGGGCCGCGTCGATGCACAGCTCGTATACAGTGTGCCGTATTCTAAAAGGATGCAGCCTTGGAAAATTGAAGAAAACGGGATCTTATTTTCTTGGGGGTTATTTTGACTTCGGGGGGTTTTTTGGTAGTTTCTAGGGGCACTTTTTACCTAGAGATTCGATTAGTTGCCCTGAGGATGGCCGTAAGGGTGAAATGAGGAGACGTAAGCGTGAGTAAGCCGCCCCGCATTGATAGAAAGTCTTTGAAGAACCCCGATGAATTTGTCACGAGGGGTCGAGCCGGTCTTGGTTTTCTAGTGAGACACCAGAAGCGCTTTGTCCCAGTTCTCCTCGGTCTCGGAGTAGTCGTTGTAGCGACCTATGGCTATGACTACTGGTCCAAAGTCCAAATGGAAAAGGGGTGGCAGTCTTACAATGCCGCGATCAAACTTCCGGAAGATCAAAGATGGGAAAAGTTAAAGACTCTTCACGGAGAATTGAAATCTGGAAGGCCTGCTTTTTTCGCGGCCGTGAATCTTGCTGATCATTACTTCGATGAAGCAAAGAAAGGTGAGCTCAAGGGGGCCGCGGAAAAATCCACCTCCGCCGTGACTTCAGCTGAGTGGTATCAGCGTGCGACGGTGGAGCCTTCCTTACTGCCAGCGGAGCAACAGCTTTTGCAAATTAATCGGGGGGGGGCTCTCGAAATCGGCAAGCAGTGGGACGATGCCCTGTCGGCGTATCAAAAGGCTACCGATCTGGGCGGAGATGCGAAAGGCTTGGCTCTCCTCGGAGTAGCACGGGTTCACGAGGCAAAGGGGGAGACTCCTAAGGCAGTCGAGACTTACGAAAAAGTTGCCACGGATTTTGGCGCCAATGAGTATGGGAAGATGGCCAAGAACTCATTGCGCCGGTTGAAGAGCCCTCTTTTTGAGGCCCCGAAGTCGTAAATGACAAAACTACGTTTTATTTTCTGTTTCCTAGTCGTCTGCCAGGTTTCGGCTTGGGCAAAAGTTTCCGCGTTCACGCGTTGGATCGATCCTTCGCGTCTGGGAGAGCGCTGGGAACAACACCCGCTCGAGCGCACCCGCCCTCTCGTTGTTGGTGATATTCTCTACTATTCCAACTTGTCAGGCGATGTGATGGCTGTTCACCGGTTGGAAGGGTACCCGCTATGGAAAAAGCGTCTACCCGCAGGTGTTGAGGGAGCATTGACCTATGCGCGCTCAAAAATTTTCGTAGGTGACACCGCTGGAAACTTGTTTGCTTTGAGTGCCCGGGACGGATCGGAAATCTGGAAATTCAAGATCCAATCGGAATGGCTCTCAGCCCCGACCGTTCTCAGGGATAAAGTCTTTGTCTCAAGCTCCAATGACGAGATCTTTGCCCTCTCCGAGCAAACCGGCAAAGAGCTTTGGCATTACTCCCATCGTGGTGACGAGAAGATGACGGTGCGGGGGACGGGCAGCCCGGCAGTTTACGGCAATGAGGTCTTCCAAGGTTTTTCCGATGGCTACCTCGTCGGCCTTTCCGCAGTGGACGGGAAAATTTTGTGGGAAAAGAAGTTGCGTAGCCGGGAGCGCTTCTATGACGTCGATATGGCTCCTTACGTGGATGATCAGAGTGTCATCGCGGCCACATTTGACGGAAAACTCTACAGCTTGAATCGAATGAATGGAGAGAGCCAGTGGGTGGCCTCGGTGGGAAGTTACGGTGGGTTTCTGGTCGAGAATGACGTGGTCTTTTTTTCCGGCCTGAACGGATATTTTCATGCCCTCGACAGAAAAACAGGCTCCGTGAAATGGAAGACTCCCTTCATGGAGGGAATCGGTCTTACGCCGACAAGAGTGGGAGAGCTTATCGTGATCCCTACCTCGAGCGATCCTCTTTACCTAATTCAACCGAAGGATGGGGAAGTGGTTTGGAAAGGGGGGCTTGGCGCTGGGACCTTGGCTCCTGTCGCCGCGAGCGGGGACGATCAGTGGTTCTACTGCTTGAGCAATTACGGTGTTCTTTATTCGTTTGAGGTTTTGCGCTCAAGCCCCTTCTTGCAGCGGCCTGAGACAGTGGCAACCCCATCGGCTATTCAGAGGCACCGTGATTTTCATGAGGCCCCCCCTCCAACGCCCGTAACTCCCGAGCCTGAAAAACAGTCGACGTGAAAAACGTTCAGTCACTTCTGGAAGAGGCTAAAACGCAATTCGTCTTTTCCGGTTACCAGCTCGCGGGAGACTGGGCCGGAGATTCTTTTTCCCTTCACGGTGGAATGACAAGCTATTGGCCCGAAGGGACGAAAATGCAGGCGAACTCTCTTTTTGATATCGGCTCGCTCACGAAAGTTGTCGCGACCACCTCTCTTCTCGCGCGTGCTGTGGATCAGAAAAAGTTGGCCCTGGAAGACTCGATTGGAAAGTGGATCCCTGAATTCAAGGGCACTCCCTATGAAACCATTCCTGTGAGTGACTTTCTTTGCCATTCGGCCGGCATGAAATGGTGGCACCCTCTTTATCTGGAGGCTGAAGGAACAACGCTTCTCTCAGTACTCAAGCGGGAGCAGTCCACCTTCTGCGAAGCGAAGCCTGGAGTGCGAGCTCTTTACAGTGATATTGATTTCTGGATCCTAGGGCTTGTTCTCGAGCGGGCCTGCGGAAAATTACTGCCACACTTTCACGCTGAAGTAGTGAAGCCCTTGGGGTTGAAGGTAACTACCTATGGCCCCGTGGAAGCGAAGAGTAGTGTCGCGACTGAGTACTGCCTTCATAGAAGAAGAATTCTTCACGGAGAGGTGTTCGACGAAAATGCCGCCTTTCTGGGAGGTGTCTGCGCTCACGCAGGCCTTTTCTCTACGGCCGAGGATTTAGTGACCTGGGCGAAGGCCTGGCGGGATGCCTTAGAGGGAAACTCGCAGTGGATCTCCTCAGAAACTGCCCAAAGATTTTCAAAGCCGGTGGGAAGAATAGTGGAGAGTACCTGGGCTTTGGGCTGGGATACGAAATCTCCTAAGGATTCGTCCGCTGGAAATTTTCTTTCTTTGAGAAGCTTTGGACATTTAGGGTACCCTGGTTGTTCTGTCTGGATTGATCCCGACGTAGGCGCTGTCGTGGTTTTTTTGTCGAATCGGATTCATCCTTCTCGTTTGGATGAAAGAATTCGGGCATTGCGTCCGAGAGTACATGATGCCGTTGCGCTGAATTTTTCGAGACCAAAGGGGAAGTAAATGCAACCCAAGAAAATTCATTTCGTGGGCGTGGGCGGGGTGGCCATGGGCACCTTCGCGGTGGCGTTGTCCGAATATGGGCATGAGGTCACCGGCAGTGATAACGCCCTTTACGAGCCCATGAAGGGAGTTTTGGCGAGCGCGAAGGTTACCCTCTTCGAGGGGTTTAAGGCGGAAAATCTCCAGAGAGTGCACCCGGACCTCGTCGTGATTGGAAACGTTGTTCGTAAAGACAACCCTGAAGCCCAGGCCTGGATTCGCAGCGGCACCAAGTTTCTTTCTCTCGCGGAAGCCGTTCGAGTATTTTTAATCCAGGACAAGAGGTCTTTGGTTTGCGCGGGCACCCATGGAAAGACGACGACGAGTAGCTGGACCTCGTTCCTTCTCCAGGAATTGGAAATGAATCCGAGTTATTTGATCGGTGGAGTGCCTCTAGATCTGGATCGGGGGTGTAAACTCACCGATAGCGACCTCTTTGTTTGCGAGGGGGACGAGTACGATTCCGCCTTTTTCGACAAGGGGGCTAAGTTCCTCCATTACTACCCTCATTTTTTATTGCTCCTCAATATCGAGTTCGATCACGCGGATATTTATAAGGACCTGAAGCATGTCCAGGCGTCTTTTGAGAAATTGGTAGCGCTCCTTCCCGGCGATGGCCTTTGCGTCGCACGTTACGAAGATGCCGTGGTGATGGAAACAATTGCGGGTGCCATTTGCCCGATTCAAACCTTCGGTTCTTCACCCGGGGCTATGTGGAGACTCGGCCAACGCACAGAAAGCGAAAATGGGTATGAGTTCGAGCTCATTTATAAGAATCGCTCGGTGGGAAATTTCAAGTCCCCGATGTTTGGCGAGCACAATCTCTTGAATCTTACGGCTGGAATCGTTGCCGCCGTGAACTTGGGAGCTTCGATTGAAAAGATTCGTCCTATCGTGGAAAAATTTCGAGGGGCCCGCCGCCGCCAGGAAGTCTTGATGAAAGATCCGATTGTCCTCGTGGATGATTTTGCGCATCATCCGACGGAGGTGAAGGCAACCCTCAAGGCAGTCCGGCAACGTTACCCGCAGGGAAAACTCTGGGCGCTCTTTGAGCCTAGGTCTGCAACAGCACGGCGTAGTGTTCACCAGGATGAATACGCCGCTGCCTTTGATAGCGCCGATGAAATTCTGGTTTCTACTCCGTACCGCCAGGGAGAGTTAAAAGAGGGGGAAAAGCTCAGCACGGATGTTTTGGTAGACTCCTTGGTCACCCGAGGTAAGAAGGCGGCTTCGCTCACTAAATCCCAGGAAATTGTCGAGAAAGTGGTCGCCGGCCGGACGGGGCGCGACATTGTGGTCGTGATGTCGAACGGCGAGTTTGATAAAATACAGGAAAAGCTGATCAAGGCATTTTCCTGATAAAAATATTAAGAAAAATGAACGAACGAGGGGCGACGTTTGTCGACTACCTCATGGTGACGGCAGCCGTTGCAGGCATCATGGTTCCTATTGTGAACCGATTTTTCGGCACTGCGATTGTGAACTCTCTCTATAGCAATCGGCAGCGCCTTGTGGATTTTATCGCGCAGACGCCGAAGCGCCCCGTTCCGAACATATGGTTTAGTCGTGAAAGGCAGGGAGAGCCTGGTGGGAACGGAGATGTCGGAGGCAATGGCGACGTAGGGGGAAATGGGCAACTCGGTAATGTGGGAGAAGTCGGCGGAAACGGCGAAGTAGGTGGTAACGGGAAGTTAGGAAATGTCGGAAAAGTGGGTGGCGGCGGTCGACTTGGAAAAGTGGGAAATGTTGGGGGAAACGGCCAACTTGGAAATGTGGGTAATGTAGGTGGCGGCGGTACGGGCGCTGGAGGCGCTGGCGGTGCGGGAGGAGCAGGCGGTGGTGGACTAAGTGAGAATTTCTTCGACTCTAAATCAGGAAAAGGTGGAGGGAAGAGTGCGGAGGAAGCGGAAGGCGGGGGAGGCGGAACCGGAAAAGCTTACGGCCGTGGCGGCGGCGGAGCAGAATCCTCGAGCGGGGGTGGGGGAGGTTTCGACTCGGGCTCGCGATCGAAGCTACAGTCTAATAAGCAAGGAGCGGATGATAGCGGAAAAGTGGATGGCGGAGCCGAGGGGAGAAAAGCTCAGAATGAACAGATTGCTCGCGTGGAGGAATTTGAACGTTCGCGCGGCAAAACTTTCGATTGGTGGTTTCTTATCAAAGTATTGATAGTCCTTCTCATCTTGTTCTTGTTAATCCTCATCGCACTCAGCAATTTAAAGAGGTCTTAAAAAAACGAAAGCCGAGAAGACCTGGAGTCTTACTCGGCTTTCCAGAGCGAACGTCGACGGTATGGTTTGCACAAACGTTCAGTTAATTGAGGAAATTAGGATAGGGGCCGTCGAAAGGCTCCGTTTTTGACCCGTTTCAGAGTCATTAGGTTTGGTTACAAAACTTTTCTTCCTATCCTTTACCTCAAGCACAGCTAGATAAGAGCAACCCGAGTGCCACCGGGCCTGTCGTATAACTAATTGAAATTATTGGAATGACGGGTGACGAAACAGGGCAGTTTCAAGCGGCGGTGACGTCAAAAGTCAGCCCTATGCCCTGAATTGTCGTTTCGTAGGAAAAAAGCGGATTCTTTGGGATAGGTAGTGGAAGACCTTCTTCCTGGACCCGTGACGCTGCTGCGCGCACGTAAGTAAGGTGCCTAAGCGATTTCTGAGGCCGCTTGGCACCCGCCTGGAGGAACCAGTCGGGAATTTTTCGGGGATTTAAAAAGTGGCCCTGAAGATTTCGAAGAAATTTCAGGGCGACAAGGCGGTGCCGCTTGCTGCGTTTATGAGAGTCCCAGCTCGTCCAGAAGCCCATAGTCAGCAGGGCACCCGCTCTCGCCACTCGTGATTCGCTCTCGCTCTTTTCCTAGCTCTCTGATGCGGCGTAACCTCAATTTTTTTCAGAGAACCCTTAGACTTTCTCAGAGACTGAGTCCTAAGGCGATATTCATAAACGGCACGGAATGGCGGGTCGCGCGTTCGGCCTGGGTAGTGGCTTGCGTTTCTAGCTCCTTGTAGCGATCGGTGAGTTTGATTGAATCAATGAGAACCTGGCCAAAGGGGTCCTCGCTCGAAGCATCCACGGAGGTTTTCGCGGAAATGGGAAAGAGCCACCCTAGGCTCAGTCTTAGCGTAAGATTCGAAGCGATCTCCCACCTCCATCCCGCTGTGGGAGTAAGAAAAATGCTCGACGTATCGGCTGTCGCAAGCATGGAGATTGGCGTGAGCTTTCCCAGAAAATCCACTTCGACAGGCCCATTCTTTTCTCCTCGGACATAGTGACAGCCGGCGAGTAACCCAAGGAAAAAATTCCCTTCCCACGGATAGAAGAAAGACCCCACCGAATAATGTGTAAGGGAAACGCTCACCTCTTGAATGGAGAAGGGAATCCTAACCGGGTTAAGAGAGAAAAAAAACTCTGCCTGTTTTTTCCAGATCATGCTGGCCCCCGCCCCGGCAAGGTGTGGGAAGGCTAATTTTGCATGAACCTCCCAGGCGAAGTCCGATGGTTCATGAGCAAAACAGGAAAGCGAGAAGAGTGAGAGAAAAACGAAGGGCCGCACTTCTCTATCTTATAAAACTAATTCTCTCTATGCCAATAGACTCTTCCATGGGTGGTAATAATGGAGGGGTGAAGACAAAGGGCTTTAGAGATACCCGGTGCGAACGAGTACATCGAAGATCAGATCAAATAGGTAATTCTCATTCTTTTCGGTGAGGTACCTGCTGTAATCAGGAAGGTAAATCTTTTGAGCGCTAGGTGGCGCTTTCAGACCGCATTGAGAAGGGGAATTCAAGATCTTTTCCGCGCCTCTTTTCCAGTCCGAGATTCCACAGACGTGTTTGTCATTCATCAAATGGGAAGCAAACGCCGAGTGCGGAACGAGGCCAACGTTCGCGAGTTCGTGGGAGCCCGTCGTGTGAAGCCGAAACTCAAAAATCGGATTCTCGCATTCCTGTGATCCATAGAGGACGAGGTGAAGGCTGGTATCTGAACCACTGATTTGTTCGGCGAGCTCGATGGATCCCTCTAGGTTTTCTCCGAACATTGTCGTGATAAAGTAATCGTCGAGGCTTTTGCGGACTTTCTCGATGTTAAGATTGCCCTTTGAAAAGTTAGTGCAACTTATGCGCGAGGGTGTTTCCGCTTCTTCATCCGACTTTGGGTCGTCTTGGTCTGCGGCTCCTTCATTGAGGATTGTGGCCTTTCCCGTTGGGTCATGCGGGGGGCCTGCGGGAAGCTCTACCTTCGAACTACATCCGGAAAAAAAGACTAAAAATAGAGTTAAAAGGATCTTTTTCATAAGCGCACCCACGTTGGGGCATCCGGAAACTCTGTGGGTCTAGTCTCGGGAGAAGTTGCATCCGTTTCCGACCCTGCGCGACCAATTTTGCCTAGGAAAAAGTTATTTTCTACAATCTGAAAGATATTGAAGCTCTCTACCATTAGATTTTCGGTGAGAGGGCTTTGGCAGCTAGTGGGACTGACCGTTTTTGATTTCCCGACACTCCAATTTGAAAAGCCACAGGCTTTACTCTTATTTAGGTTTATCGCTATGGCAGAATCCAGTGGGACAATTCGGAGTGCCGTGATTTCCGTGTCGAAAGTCTCTCTCTCTCCCGCGATTCCAAGCGCAAAAGCCCCCTTGCTTTCGACTCGAAGGATCGCGGAATCACTATTTCCGGAGGGGGTGGAGGGACAACCACTTTCAAACAAAGTGGAGTCCAAATAGAAATTGGAGCCCACGAATTCAATTTCAGTCATTAAGGGGGTTCCGCCGTTCTCCTTGCAGTTCCACCATTTCCCCTCTGCGTGGGTCGCGGGGCCGGATCCTTCACGTTTCCAATCGGTGACACCAAATAGTTCTGGCGGATTTTCAGAGGGCTTTGCACATCCAGCAAAAGCAAGGCAAAGCACCATAAAGAATCGAGTGGAGAGAGGAGGCATCCGGGGTACGGAATTGCAAAGCGTAGACCATTTGAATACAGGCACGGGACGTTGCTTAAAATCCTGCACTGCTGTTGACGCTTTGGACGTCGATTTTTGCCAAACCTCGATTCAGTCTCGTAAGATATCGAACATATTATATAAAATACCGTAACCATAGTTTGTTCGGTTCCGGCGGAGGTCACACCACTAACTATTGATAAGAATTGTTCCTAACCTTCCCCCTCAAGCTGTGGGTAGCCCGTTACCCTTTAGTAATGAAAACCCTTCTCCTGCTTTCCCTCTGGACTACACTTACTTACGCTCAACTCATCCGCATTCCGATTGAGGCGAAAGAATCGCTTCGCCGGGAGCGGATTGACTTCAACCCCGATCATTTTCATCACCCGCACTACCTAGTTGGATACGTGGAAAAGGCAGAGTTGAGCCGGATGTCCTCTTCCTTAAGGAAGCAGGTTTTTCTTTTGGATGGAAAACAGTGGGCGATTGGAGCTTATGACAGGGAGACTTTTGAAAAACACGAGCTCAAGACAAAAGACTTCTATGAGGGGTACCACGATTATGCAGCCCTCACTTCAGAACTGAAACGGCTTGTTGAACTTTATCCCAAATTGATCACGCTCAAAACCGCAGGCCAGAGCGTTCAGGGCAGGGAGCTTTGGTATGTGATCGTCACCGAGGGGGTCGATCCCCTGGGAGCAAAACCGAAATTTATATACCATGCGAATATGCACGGCGATGAAGTTGTGGGCCGCGAGCTCATGATCTATTTGCTCAGACACCTTACGCAACAATATGGGCGAGACCCAATCGTCACGCAGATTTTGAAAAATGCGCAGGTGTACGTCATGCCCTCGATGAATCCAGATGGTTTCGAGCTCCGTACGCGCGAAAATGCCCACGGGCGAGATCTCAACCGCAATTTCCCCGATCGCTTTGACTCTCCCTCTGACACACCGAGCGGACGCGAGATTGAAGTCCAGCGGATGATGCAGCTTGCGAAGGAAAACCATTTTGTCTTCGGTATGAATTGGCATGGAGGGGAAATTTGTTTCAACCTGCCTTGGGGAAATATTTCCAATCATGATGAAAAGAACAAACACGGAGACGACAGCTTTTTCGCGCCGATCGGTCGCGAATACACGAGCTTCAACTCTACAATGTACCAAAACGACCACGACAATTTCGATCACGGCCTCACTTATGGCTATGAATGGTATCCCGTGAACGGTGGAATTAATGATTGGTACAATTTCTACCGACGGTCGCTCCACGCCGTCGTCGAATTGTCTTTTACGAAGTGGCCTCAGGCGAGCACACTCAATACTTACTGGGATTCTAACCGAGACGCGATGATCACTTACCTGTGGAGAGGGATGCGTGGCGTACATTTGGAGTTAAAGGATACCCTAGGAAATCTCATCGCAACTCCGACGATTACCGTAGCTGCGTTACCTAAGCGGCCTCTTACCTTCGATGGCGGCACCCTCCACCGCTTGACCGGGGATGGAAGGCAAACCGTCACGATCAGCGCGCCGGGCTTTCAATCTAAAACTATCGAGGTCGATGCAAATTACTTCGACGGAACGTTCGTTGGGGTTACACTAGACAAGAATGGATGAGAAGCCGCATCAAAAGCCCAAAATTATCGATAGCATCTGGACCTTCCTTGTAGCCACTGCTTTTTTGGGGCCGCTCGCTCTTCCGCTTCTATGGCGAAACCCGCGATTAAAGAGTAGTACGAAAATACTAGGGACGCTTTTTGTAGCGGGGCTAACCCTGTGGCTAATCCTAGTTGGAAAAGGAATGATCGAAGAGATTATGGAGCAGGCCAAAGAACTCCAAGAGCTTCAGCAGATTCAATAGTGCTTCGCAGTATTTGCGAGCGTCAGCGAAGCAATCTCATTGTGCGAGCTAGTTCAATCGAATAGGCGCAATTTTCGCCGTTCTCATCCGGTACTCAAGAAGTGCGTCGCCTATCTTGGGATCTTGCGCCCAGCTTCCGCCCGAAAAGAAGGAATAGCACGGAGAGTCCGTGTGCTTTTTCGGATCTAGCGCATTCGCTTCTGCTTTCGGTCGATAGTAACGGACCTTCGCAATGCCATACGACTCATAGATTCGGTAAACCTCATCATAGGACATATAAAGGTACGGGCTCACACGGTAGCCATTTTTTGTAAAGACCAGTTTCTTACTCGGGTCCTTCCGATCGGCCCCGAGATAGGTGAAGGCGTGGATGGGAACTCCATAGTAATCGTCGAAGCTCACCATGTCCCCCCACAGTTCCAGCTTTTCGATCGAATCGAAGTAGGTGCGCTGGTGGCAGAGCAACTCTTGCGGCCCCATGTAACGGGCGTCCGTAAAATCTGAGAAAATCGAAGCCATCGAAGTGTGGTAGCAATTGGGGCCATCGAATTGGCTCCATTTTTTCGCCCATTTCAATGCGTATGCGGAGAGAAGCTGCTCCGCCCAAACACTCACCGGCAGTGTTTCAAAGGGGATTGCCAAACGCACCATCGCGGGCTCGATCTTCAGGTCATTCAATTTTGTCCCGACCCAAACGCTGTAACTAGAGTTCGTTTCGCCGTTGTAATAGATGGATAATCCCTTCACCAAGGAGTTTTGATCCGCTAAGGGCAATTCTGAAAATTTTTGCTTGCTGATTTCGATTTGCGAGATGATTCCATTTTTCTCAATCGGCGCTTGAAGATGATAGTTGTCCCAGGAGCCCGATTCGATAGCGCCTCGAACATCTTCCGAGTTCGCACCCTGCGTATCGACGACAACTGCAGCGTTTAGCAAAGCAGGCAAAAGAAAAAGAACCACCCCAAATCGCATACATCCCCCATGTGCTTCCAACTTCTCGAATGGGCAGGGCATAGTCAAGCCATGCTAAACTTAAAAAAGTATGAATTTTCCCCTGATCCTGTTGCTCGTTGCGTCATCCTTATCGGCAAAACCACTGGAGGTAATCCGCACGATTCCCCACACTGGCTATTCCGAAGGGCTCGATTACTCGGAAGGCTTTCTCTGGCATGCGTTACCGAAAGAAATTTTGAAAATTGATCCCAAGGACGGCTCCATCGTGGCGCGCTTCAAGCCGGGCTCGGAGTACAGCGAGAGTCTCAAATGGTGGAATGGAAAGCTCTACAACTTGAGTTTTTCCGACAATGGTATCTACGTGGCGAAGGTCGCCAACGGACAATTGCCCTTCGAGCGAAAAGGAGAAGCCCCGGAAAAGCATGCATGGGGAGCTGAAGTGATTGGCTCGCATTTGGTTGTTACCGGAGACTTCAGCAAAAAACTTTACTTTCTCGACGAGAGTTTGAAATTAGTGAAAACGCTCGAGACTGAGGCGAAGGACATCGAGGATCTTGCCTATGACGGAAAATATATATGGGCTTCCAGCTTCACCGACCCAAAAGGAAAAATTTTTCGCATTGATCCGAAAACAGGAAAAGCAGGTCCTTTTTATGAGCTCCCCCACCCTGAAGAGTGCCCCATCATCGACGGCCTAACCTTTGACGGAAAAAACTTCTGGCTTACCGGAAAAAACTGCCTGTCGATCTACTACATCAAAAAGCCCTAGGGATTTTCTGTTTGGGTAAGGCTCGTTAGCCTTCGGCGAATCTCACCGGTAGAAGCCTCGGAATCGGTGTGCCCGTCGAGCTTTCCGTCCGGCCCGATGACGTAAAGCAGACGGGAGTGATTCAGCCGTTCTGTGACAAGGGCGGCGTCCCCGTGAACGAAGAGCGAATAGAATTTGTAGATCTCGCTCCACTCTCCTGTCACGCCCTTGAAGGGCCCCTTGTAGCGACTCAAGAACTTGCGTAACTTCTCAGGCTTATCGCGCTTGGAGTCTATTGATACAAAAATGACTTGAAAGGGTATACGAGGCGGCTCTTCTATTAACGCTTTTTCGAGGGCCTTCATGCCTATGGGGCAAATATCGGAGCATTGAGTGAACCCAAAGAACAGAATGGAATGCTTGTCTTTGAAAAACTTTCCGTCAATCTTGTGTCCCTGTTCGTCGATGAGTCGAATGTGATCTGTATGGGTGGAAACATCGACTCTCTTTTCGCCCTCGAGCATTTTGGAATGCGCGAAGAGAGGGGGAGGGCTTTCAACTAGCGCCAGGATAAGACCGATCAAAAATTGTTTCATTGGACACTTCCAAGGTTTTGAGTTTCAAACGTTTGAAAATCGGTGAAGAAGCCTTCGAGCGAGTCATTGCTAAAAGCAACATCGTCGATGCTAACTCCCGTGCACGGGATCTTCACCTGATCGTCGCGGTAGCACTCGATATCGTTTTTTCCGACACTCGTTTCAAATACAAACCGGTACCGTACGGTGGTGCCCATCACAATCGGATCATCGGAGCAGGTGCATTTCGTACCCGTGCCTTTGATAAGACAAGAGTTCGCGTCGACGGTGGTACACGCGGCTTGATCCGCGGGGCTTAGGGCGCTCGGCGTCCGGCAACATTGGTCCGCATTCTGCACGGCGGTTGCGTTGTTATAATCTTGATAAAACTCGGTGTCCCACTCCCGGCACTCCCCGTCCCAGTCGGTGCTATTCGTGTCTCTCGCTCCTACGCCGTCAAAACCCACAATCCAATTTCCGGAGGCGTCCTTTTTAAGGAAGTCGTAGTTATAAACGCCATTCTTATATGCAGTTTGAGTCTTTCTCCAGCCTGACTTCCAGAAATCGGTGTTGCGACACGGGCGTTTTGGCGTCGCTGAGCTCGAGTCCCAGGGATATTTGTAGTTATCGATGTAGGACTGCAAATGACCATCATCAAAAGGGTGAAGATGGTTATGGTACCAGACGCCGATTCTGCCTCGATGATCGTAGTCGCGGTTCCAGTACGCTTCGGTCCAAGTTGCGCCGTTGTCGGTGGAGTACTGATGATAGATTCTTGTCGTCGGAGTTCCGAAGTGAAGGGCGTCCACCTTTCCGTCTTTGCTGCGCTCTACCGCCGAATATTGCTGCCAGTGAATGTGCGTCCAGTGATCGTACTGTGGCCATAGGCCCTGTGAGGTCCAATCCGTCCAAGGAGCAACAGGGCAATCTGATTCCCAAACGATGAGGCAGCGTGGATTGATGTATGTCCACTCTACGGGCGCAAGTGGGTCATTCCAACTTAACGGGTCGTTCGGATCCATCGTATTTTGATACGAACTGGCGCAGGAATTGGTTGCCGTAGTTTTCACCATTCTCGACCATAAAATGTCGCGCGGCACGCTTAGAGAGGCGGCAAGCCAAGTGTCGGCGTTCACGGTTTGGTTTGAATTGATGGGAAGGTTGCTCAAAGTAAAAGCGGGGCTAGTTAATGTCTTTCGCACCAATCCCTGGGGAGTATTGTCCGGATAACTCGCTTTCCAAAAATTTCCTCCCGACCAATTGTTATCCCAGGTACAGCTATTCACCGGGTCGGGGCTCGTAATGTTATCCCGGTTCGTGAGCCAATGATTAAAATTGCCTAAAGGGGAGGGTGTGAACTGGTTGGTGAGCTCCCAGCCGTCGGGTTTCCAGCCCATGGTGTTCGACATCGGGCTGTATTGGGTGGAGAGATTGATATCGTCGATATAAAAGGGATCTCCCGCCGCTTGAAGGGCGTTATACTGGTTTTCCGTATCCACCACCGTCTCGGACATTTCCAGTGTGACTCGATAGATGGGACGTTCGCAATAAGCCCCCTGGCCGTCGGGCCGTCTGCAATCCGAACTATAAGTGGCAAGAGAAGGAGAATTCACTGTAATGCCGTAGAAGGAGGAAGTCCCCGTCTGATTCGTGTACCAGTTTAAGGGAATTCCCACCTGTGTTCCCAGCTTATCGTACGCCCTAAAGCGAAAGGCGCGCCGAATGGAACTGCCGCCGGGGCCGGACCCATTAGCGATTCTTAAGCCCACCGTTCGAATCGTATTGGAGGGGAAGACCATCTCAAGCGTTTCTCTGGGTCTCAGAAATGTCGCGGTCGCATATCCCAATAGAGATTTCTTGAGCTGCCCGCTTGAACCGGAAGAGACCGAAAATTTCACTTTGTCCGAATAGCTCGAGGTGAGTAGGTTCACTTCGAGTGGGTCATTGAAATTTATTTGGGTCGGGCTGAGAACTTCGTCCGGAGTGCTGAGGGCGTAGGGAATTTTGTCCTCCTTCGTCCATTCCCGAACCCACTGCGGGGTGAGTGGAAAGCCAAGAGCATTGAGTAGCGTGGCTACGTTGTACATCATGATCCCACCGGAAATACGCTGCTCGAAATCCTGTTCGATATTCGTCACGATTTGGCTCAGTTTGTTTTGATCCAGACTCAGAGGCGTGCTGAAAGGCTTTGCGCTCACCAACTGCGCCATGGCGAGTAAGGAATTGCGGACATTTAACGTCGGCTTAACGGTACCTCCACTTGTAAAGCCCGTGGGAAGACAATGGACGAGACGCGTTTTATCCGCATTCGCGGCAATACAGTACCCAAAAGCATTCGAGGGGACGATCACGGAAAAAGATCCATTCGGATTCACTTTCGCTGGATATCGAAAATGATCTTGTGTCGGGTCCAGGGGGACTGCGTTTACGGTAAATATTTTGTCGAAGTTCAATGTTGTCGGGGAGACGGCTGGATATTTCATGGGCCTATTTCCCCCGCACGAGCCTCCCGGAGGTTGCGGTTCCTGGCGCACCATATTGGGAAAGAGATTTCTCGGGTTCACTTTCGCGGGAAGTTGAATCACCCCCTGCACTAGGGTTGTCCCGGCAAAGGCTGGCAGACAAGTGATTAGCCACATGGAATGTATGAGTTTCATTTATTCTCCGAATCAGTTTGTTACAGGGCTTAGGGTTACTCTTCCGCCAGTGGGAACCATCGGTTCGGGTAGGTAACCAAATTGACTTTTGTGGGAATGCTTCAAGCAATAGGGAACGGACTGATTGTAAACACTGCTGGATAGATACAATTCCAATTGTTGTTTTCCAGATTGGTTGGTTCCCCTCAGGGGAGCAATTGCGTGGGATTCCGCAATGTCCAATGCCAATTTGGATAGGATATTTCCGGAAAGATCGGTGACGACGAAATAGGATTTCATCGGCCATTGATCCACAGAAATATTTTTCGGGCCCATGATCGAGGTCACGTCATAGCCCAAAAGAATTGTAAAAGTCAGCTTCGATGGAGAAACAAGAATGTTTGTCGAGATCTTTGCCGTCCGCGGAAGATCTTGAAAGGCAGGCAACTCATTTACCGCAAGCGAATTATAATCCTGTTCGACGACGATTTTCCCCGCTTGGCTGGGATCCATTACTTGAAGCTTGGGGGTTCCGATTCCGGCATAGACTAAGTTTTGCAGTGATCGGCTGACGGCCGGAGATTGGATCTGTACGCCAAGGCTTTGCCGCCACAGGATTTGCCCGGTACTGGTGGATAAGGCGTAAAAACCTCCCTTTGTATCGGTCACATAAATTTCTAATCCGTTCGGAGCAATTGTGGGTGCGGTACGAGACCCGTTCCCTCCAGGAATAAGGCCATCAAAGCTGCTAGCGACCGCGGCATTTTGAATTGCTCCCGACTGGGAGTATTGAACATCCACCCTAAAAAGTTTCGTATCAAATGGAGCGGAGTTGGTTGGGTTCGCCATCATGGCGATAGCAAAGACATGAACGAGTAGAGGGTCCTTCGCATCCAGCATGATCGCAGGTGATGGAGAAATGGCTGATCCCTGAATTTGCCCCGGGCGGGCGGAGGTAAAGCCAATTAAGGGATCCGTGAAATAACCCCCACTCGCGGTTTTACCGATGCACGATGCCTCCGTGGGACTAATACTAAAAGCTCCTCCCCCTGTATAGACTCCCGGTAAACTAAAAAATGACGTGAGGGGAGCCCCCGTTTGAGAATTATGAATACCGAACACTCCCGACGTGGTGATGCCTCCGACGTCTCCCGTGGGGGTAAGAAAAACTTCCGCATAGACCGCGCCGGAATTAGGTAAAGGTGTTTTCCAGCGTAACTTTCCATCCGAGGTCGCCGAATAGAGATTTTTGCAGTCATAAAAATAGATATTGTGATTTTCATCCAGCGTATTGACGCTCAAGACAGAACAAGGATCGAGCTGGATACCGAATTTGGAGCTATCCCAAGCTAGCTGGCCCTTTGAGTGCCCATTTTCCGATCGGAGATAGTAGGCGTGTAGATTGGGATCGGAGGAGTTTTTGGAGAAGCCGTAGTAGACGATTCCAAGCGCATCGTCGATTACCGTGCCGGCGACTGCGTAATCTGTTTCCGTTTTACTCGTTACTTTGAAAGTGCTTGAAGGGTCGACGTCAATACTATCGGTTCGGTACGGGTCCTGGTGCGCCGTCGGAACTCCGCCGGAAAGGTACGTCGGAAATCGCAAGGTGGACGTGAACTCATCCGCAGGGGATGGGGTCGCCAACATTAAGAAGGGGAGTCCGGCCACAAAGGCTTTAAGTGCTTGCATTTTATCCTCTTGAATCGAGGATAACGATCGAAAGTTGCAAGAGGGTTGCTCTTCTTACGGGTCATAAAAAAAACCCACCGGAGGCTAAGCCCCCGGTGGGTGAGGTTGGATCCTCAATTCTTACTGCTGAACTACTAGCGTCTGGGTCTCGGCATTGTAGCCCGTCGTGGTGACCGCGGTGTTGGGCTCTAGCTGCCCCACTCCGCCCACAACCAGCTTTGCTTGGCCGTCGGCATTGGTTTGCCCGACATCCAGAAGGCCTTTCGGCGTTCCGAGCGCGGCTGTCAAACCAGCCACTCCTTTTCCGCTTTCATCCACCGCCGTTACGGTGACTTCGACACCCCTATCGCTATTGCGAGCGGCGTGCTTCACCTTGTACATTCTCGGCGTATTCGTGCGGATGAGCATCGAGGGATCTCCGAAGAGGTTGTACCACTTCAGATTATCCGTTACATCGGCGCCCGTTCCCATCTTCTCGACCAGGTACAGTTGACCGGCGGCAACGCTGCCACCCATCGAGTACACCGGCTTTTCGAAGTGGTACTTTGCGATTCCGACGGACATGACAGCGGGTGGATG
>JAHFAF010000169.1:0-7376 GCA_023250715.1 Pseudobdellovibrionaceae bacterium
GAGAGAAGATATTCCTCCATGGGTTCCCATGAGGATCGACGCGTTGAAAATGGACCCCCTAAGGTCTGATAGGTTTGAAAGACTTTCCGAGTGGAGAGAGGTTTGGGCGGAATGATGAGAAGAAAGAAAAAGGACCAATTTCCCTGAGCTAAGGGTTGACGCAGCTCCCCAATTCCTTTCACCCAAGTTGGGCGGGGATCCAAGAAAAAGGGAATGTCCGCCCCAAGCTTTTCAGCATCTCTTCCGTCAGCGCCCCACTTCATCAGGTGGGCCAACACAGTCCCTGCGTCCGCCGATCCTCCCCCTAGCCCCGCTCCGATCGGAATATTCTTTTCGATCCCTGCACTCCACCCCCCTCCCGAGGATTCCAGTACCGAATGGACCAAATTCTTCTTTCCTTGAGGGGGTGTGGGATGGGGTCGAGGGGCTTCAGGGCCCCACCAACTCTTCACTTCAATTCGACCAGGTGTCTGCTCTAGCTCGATAGGGTCCACAAAGTCGATGGGCCAGAAAAGACTCTGAAGTTCGTGATACCCGTCTACACGTCGGCCGACGATTTCCAACCCCAAGTTCAGCTTGGCCGGGGCTCTCAAAAAGGTCTTTGCGGGTATACAACTGCTCAAAGGATTTTCAATGCCTGTATTCCATTAGATCCGGGTTATCAGTCCCGCAGCTTAGCGGAAAGTGAGGTGCGAAGCCACCTTAGGTGTCTAAGGCGTCCTCATAATAGCCCCTCTGAACAAGTATTTAATCTATATATTTCAATTACTTATAAAACACATTCCGGCACGGGAATTGATATCTATTTGGGTTGGCCGGGCTAGTTCCTTGTCTTGACCGACAGCGAAGCATTCAGGGGAGCGAGCCTATTGAGGGGTAAATGCCGCAGTGAAAAACAAGCTTCAATACGCCTACAGCATCTCGGTGTTTCTCGGGGTGCTTATCACCACCTATCTCATGATGAATAAGGATGGGAATGCTCGTATTCCGCTGCGCGCGGTTCAAGGGCCAAACGCTTTCCGTAGTGAGGCCTCAGTCTTGGACCCGGGCGTGAGCCAGCTTTTTCAAGTGGAGGACCAGCTCTCTCAATTGCCCGCCCTTCCCGCGCCAAAGGGACAAGAACCCAGTCCGAAGCCAGACAATCTCCGCTAAGCATGTTAACAATGCGGATCGAATGAATGCGATCATTCTCTCCGATGTGCACCTGCGCGACGGCTCTAGCCTTAAGACGCAGCTCATGGTGCGATTTTTTCAAGAGGTCGCTTCTCGCTATGAGCGCATCTACATTCTCGGCGATCTCTTTGATGTTTGGCCCGGGACGAGCTCTTACTTGGTGCGCATTTTCAAGCCCGTACTCCAAACACTTCGAAAGCTCGTGGAAGACAATCATACGATTCACTACATTGAGGGAAATCACGATTTTCGATTGGGACAATATTTTCGGGAGAGCCTGGGAATTCAGGTCTACACTGATCGAATCATTGAAGAGTGGAACGGTCGAAAGATTTACATGACCCACGGAGATTTGGGAAACCCGAAAGAGTTAGGTTACCGCGCGCTGAGGTATGTACTTCGTCACAACTTGCTTCATTTGGGGTTACGAGCCATTCCACAGGATTGGATTTACAAGATCGGCATGCAGAGCTCGCAATTGAGTCGCGGTTACCAGAAACGCATGCCGGCGAGCGAAAGCGCCATTCGGCAAATTTATCGAAAAACCGCGGAGCAGATTTTTCGAGAGGGGTACGACGTCGTTCTGATGGGCCATACTCACCTGCCCGATGATGTTTCGACGATCGTCGAGGGGCGCCCGTGTCGGTACATCAATACGGGAGATTGGATCCGCCATTTCACTTACCTTGAGTTTGATGGCTCTCAATTCTATACTAAGATTCATCCGGTAAAGGATCTTTGATCCTCGATATTTGAATGAAAAAAAATTTTAACTACGCTGATGAACCCGCCGGCCTATGGCCGGATCTTTTGAAACGCTTGAAGGCGCAAGGGACTACTTGTGTTCGCTCTAGAATTCCGTGGGGCGCTCACGAGATGGTGAAAGGGATCCGAGATTTTTCAAAAGCGTCTCGGCTGCGAATCGAAAAGTTTCTGAAAATTGCGCAGAGCGAAGGATTAGGAGTTGAGTTAGAGTTCGGCTTCTCCGTCAAGAAAGACGCTTTTCCCAATTGGGTTTGGGACGAGACGAGGTTGGGCAGGGTTCCCCGCGGGGGATGGGATGAAGAGTGCTCTCCCTATGAGTTACTCTCGACTCCTACGCTTTTTGTCGAGGAAACTCGCGCTGCCTATTTTGAGTTTGTCCAGGAGGCTTTGCCGCTTTTGAATCTATACCGTGCTCCTGAGGGGCCCATTCGGGCTATTTATTTTGATGCAGGTCCGTTGGGACTTGAACAGGGCCCGGCTGCATGGGACCACCATGAGGAAGCGCTTCTTTCTCAGTTCGAGACGATTGGAAAACTAAACAGCCTTTTTCAAACGAGCTTTCGAGATTTCAGTGCTGCGATCTCCCCAGCGGGACAGAAAACGATGTGGGATAGAAGGCCTTGGCTTGCGGCCCATAGTCTTCAATCTCTGAGGAATTCTACGTGGGCGCATTTAACCGGAGATCTTCCCTCCAGAAAGATAGAACCACCTTCCGCAAGTCCGCAATACTTGATAGATAGCACCCTCATCGATTGGCATTCCGAAAGATTTTTTCCATCCTCCCCGCTCGGGCTTTCTTCGCAAAACTCCCGTCAGTGGTTCACGCTGGCGGATTATTTGTCTGCGCGCGCGGACGCCCCCATTTTGCCCCTCTCTTCTGCCCATCCGAATCTTCCGGCAATCGTCTTTTGCGGAAAATATCTCTCTCGAGAGAGCTTGAAAAAACTTCCTCAGTCGCAGCCCGTTCTCTTTCCACTGCTAACTCCTCAATACGATGAGACGATGAGTTCAGTTCCGAGGGTTTCAAATTGGATCTCCAAGTCTTTAGAGATCGATGATTCACTCTGGGAAAAAGTTCGGCAAATTAAGAGCGAGGTGTTTCCATGCCCTTGAGCTTCGCATTTTCCCCTTCTGCGGCTCCCGCGCTATCTAAAGAACAGCGATGTCAGTGGGTGAGGGCCTTCGGTTTTGACGGCGTAAGGTTGAGCTTTGCCGAGAAGAAGAATGGGGCGGTAGTTCGCACAGGATGGATAGAGAGCGGAAATTTTATTCCCAGTTTTTCGCCCATTGCCAATCCGGATTGGATCCATGAGATCGGGGTGGCTTCCACCCGCGAAAATTTTTGGGAGCAACTTCTTCCGTATCCGTTTTGCCTGCTTTCGAGAGAAGGGCTTTTAAAAACGCGAACAGAGGAGTGGAAAGAGGTTCAGGCTCTCTTCTCGGCGGTGGAAGCTCGCCTTATCCAGTCGGAGATTGCCTGTTTCTCCGCTCGAGTGGGAGATTGGCGCCCCGCACCCATTCTTGCCCAATGTTTGCGGGGCCAGTGCCAAAGGGTCGCTGTGTTTCCGGAGTTGTTGGAACTGCAAAACATCCATGCGCAAGGGAAGTTAGACAGTGAGAAATTAAGGGAATTCTTCGGAACCCAAGCGGTCTATTTTCATTGGGAATTGGATCCTGCGGAGGCACCCCTCCTCCGTCTTCAATCCGCCCTAAAGTCCGAGGTTTTTCAGATTGAGTTCAAGTTAACTGACCAAGATTCCACTCCTTTCACATTGTAAAATCCACAGGACTTTGATAGTTGAAATGCTCTTAATAGGAATTCCTTGCTCCCGTTAAAGACATCCAAACGCGGGGGCCAATTGACCGAAAGGAGATTAGATGTCACAGCCCAGTTCGCACGTTTACGAAACCCTCTATATCTTGAAGCCTGGTATGACCGATTCGGATGCCGCGGCCATTCATCAGAAGATTGATAGCGTCATCACGAAGTTTCAGGGACAGCTTCGTCACCGAGATGATTGGGGTGTCCGCGAATTAGCGTACCCCATCGAAAAGGATTCAAACGGCCGTTATTGTGTAGCCGTTTATTCCGGCACCGGTGGTGTTGTGGAAGAGATCGAGCGTCACTTCAAGATTTCCGACGATGTGATGCGCTTTCTCACCACTTCGGTGGAACAAGACTATGACTACACCAAATCCAAGAAGCAGATCACCGCTTCTGAGGAAGAGGTTAAGAGAAACCGCGAACTTCGAAAAAAGGGCGAGCTCTCTGGAAGCCGTTATCCCAGAGAATAAGTTCGCGCTTCAGGGCAAGCTTAGCAAGGTAGGAAGGCTACAGTATTTGCCCTCCGGTTTACCGGTTTTGGAGCTCATCATTGCGGTTAAGCAAAGCCAATTTGGAAAAGAGTCGGTCGGTTATTTCGAGGCAAGTCTTGAAGGAAGGGAAGCCGAGGATTTGGCCAGCACTCTCAAAGTGGGAGTGAAGATAAGTGTAAATGGATGCCTTTGGATGCGGCAATACCGCAATAGACAAGGGAGCCAGGTGAAAGAGACACGATTGGTCTTAAGCGATTTGAAATTGTAAGGAGTCAATAATGAAACGGAATAATGAAGATAAGGCGGACCGGGGAGAAAAACGCGAGCGCGGCTTTCAGAAGCGAAAAGGTTGTCGCTTCTGTGCTGAGCCTGCTCTCATGATTGATTATAAGGACAAGTACTTGATGCAGCCATTTGTGACCGAGCGGTTCAAGATTGTTCCTCGGCGAATTTCTGGAAATTGTGCCGGTCATCAGCGGAAGGTAACGACGGCGGTAAAGAGAGCCCGTCACATGGCTATTTTGCCATACACCACCGCTCAGATGATGTAAGGCAAAGGACCTCGATGCGAGTCTTAAACGATCGTGATGAAAAGAGTGAGCCGTCCGACTTGGGCGTGATGTCCGTTCTTACGCACTCGCTTTTTGCTGCCATGGGGATAGCTACCGTCTTGCTTACGCCATTGCCCATGCTTGTCGCAGGACTTCGGTTAGTTGATCCTTGGCCGAAAGTCTGTGCGATTCTGGGTGCGGTCATCGCGATCCTTGTTTTTGAGATCTCTCCTGTTGTGGTCACGGGAGCGTTCGTGTTTGGTCTATTTGTCGCCGACGGCGTGAATAAAAGCGTTCCCTTCTGGCAGATGGTGGGCCGTGCGGCACTTCTCGCATTGGTTCTGGGTGGTGCGGCCTTGGCGTTATTGGCTGCTTGGAGTCACACGGGTATCTGGCAGGCGTGGAGTCATCAGGTTCATCAGACGATTACTCAAGTCGCCTCTTTGCTTCAGGAAAAAATAGAGGGAGCAGCGGAACTGGAAAAAACGCTTCTTTATGAAGGGCCTTTCCTTCTTGTTTCCGGGGCGCTGATTTCCCTCTGGGTCTCCGTGGGACTGGTGGCCCACTTGGGACTTTTGGAAGCGAATTCTGCTTACTCCTCTTCGGCTCTAAAGTCTCTTCGCGTTCCCGCCTGGATGAGTGGGCTCTTTCTAGGTCTCTTTGTATTGATGTTAGCAGCACCGTCGCCCGTTCGAGAGTTTGCGTCCGGTCTTTATCGCCTGGCGGGAACGGTGCTATTCATTCAAGGGACAGTCTGTCTGGCACGTCTAATGGAAGTCAGAAAGGTCACTCAGCGGGGAAGGACAGTCGCTTTTGGACTAGCGGTTTTGCTCGGTTTTTATGCCTTAGTGGGATTGGGCGTATTAAGCCCCTGGATATTGAGGAAAAAAGAGATTAAGTCTTAATTTACTTAGGAGTGGAAAAGTCATGAAAGTCATATTGAGAGAAGATGTGGAGCACTTGGGTACGGCAGGGAACATTGTAAATGTGAAACCGGGATTTGCTCGGAACTTTCTGATTCCGCGCAATTATGCCATCCCAGCGACGGGCAACAATCTCAAGGCTTTCGAGCATGAGGCCCGAGTCGTGGAGTCCAAGCGGGCCAAACGTCGTAAGGAAGCCGAGACTCTAAAGGGCAAGCTCGAGAGAATTTCCTGCTCCATCGCCAAGAAGGTTGGCGAGCAAGACAAGCTCTTCGGTTCTGTCACCACTCAGGACATTGAAAAGGCATTTGCTTCTGAAGGGTTCAATATCGACAAGAAAGACATTCTTCTCGCTGAGCCCATCAAGGCCCTTGGCGTTTATACAATCCCCGTTCGTGTTTTCGAAGATGTAGTGGCGAACACGAAGGTTTGGGTAGTTCGCGAGTAGGTTGCAAAATTTCAAAAAGAAAAAGCCCGTGGAAATCTCCACGGGCTTTTTAATTTCTGGCGATCAATTTTCGATCTGAATAGTCTGCAAAGAATTATAGAGCTGATCGAAGGCCGAATGCTTCGTGTGCTCCAACTGTCCCTGGAGGTTGATCAACACCAGCTCGTCTCCCCGGCAAAGCTCAATAGCCACTTTGCGGAAGCCATGTTTTCCTACGTCTTCTCGCTTGATTCCCTCGAGTCCCCTCAGGCTGACCATGGACCAGTCTCCTTCGAGCTTCTGAGAGATAAGCTCCCGAGTGGTTCGAATGCCGTGGGATCCGATGACGTTGATTTGGAGGCTGCTTCTCGGCCCTCCTTGAAGTTGGGGGGCAACCTCAGTGAATCGCTCGTAAATGAAACTTTCCCATCTATCGGGAACATTGATTCCATATTTGCCAGCGAGGTTTTGCACCAACTTTCCATTTCCAATCTCGAAACCCCATCGCCCGTCGTCATCCAAGGGGTTCAAGATGGTTCCATAAGAAATGGAAGAGATAACGGCGATCATGCACCCCACAACCCAGGTGTGCTTCGATCTAAGGGACCTCATGCGTTTTCTCCTCTTTGAGTCACGGGGAATAAATAGAGGCCCACGAAATAAACATCGTCTCCGTCTCTATCTAATCCATACTTTCGATTCAGTTTTTTTCGAAATTCTTTAATCTCTTCTTTGATTTCTTTCACTCGGGAGTTCGGAATGGAGAGCACCAACCCTGAAAGCTCTCTTCTTTCCATTGGAACCGCGAAAATCGAATTGATGGCTTTTCGCAAGTAAGTCCGATGAAGGCTTCGAATCACATGAGAGGGGATCTCGTCCGAGCTCGTCAAGAGGGGCTCTCTTTGTTCGAGTTTTCCGGCAGCGCTGCGCTGTAGAATTTGCAGGCGTAACAATAGATCCAAGCTCTCTTTCGCTTGTGCTTCAGTAATTTTGTTTCCGAGGCGCTTTGCAATCCATATTGGCTCTTCTTTAAAGTCCTTGTTCGAGACGAGCTCGCGAATAACAGCGTGGTGCCAGTCGAGCATGAACTTTATCTTATCTGCCTTTAAGGGAGTCGGTGTCCTTTGCTTTTCCTGATACTTCAACAGGGAGCGAAGGTGCAGTTCCTTACTGTCCGGATCCGAGACCTCCTGGTACATCACGAGCTCACGGAAATATTTT
>JAHFAF010000169.1:7386-9071 GCA_023250715.1 Pseudobdellovibrionaceae bacterium
CTTAGGCCCAGGCCTCTAGCGAATTGATAAAGTGTTCTGTCCGTTATTCGGCGCTTGCCGTCCACGACCAGTTTCAAGTAGTTCGGCGAACCTAACTTGGCTTTACGCGCGAAGAGTCGGTAGCTGTAAGCTGAGTTCTTCCGTTTGTGGAATTGATAATAATCGTGGAGGTACTCGCGGTAATCGAAGTAGTCGAACAGATTGGGAGAGCTCAACTCTTTGATGGCTTCTTCCGCCATTAGTCGCTCTCTCGTGAAAAAAAGGTTGAAAGAATCGTCACTCGCCTCTCCCCTGCTTTTTCACGATGCGTCCAAGCCACGCATCGGCCCCATGAGTGCAATAACCCCGTACCAAAACCTAATGAATTATGTACCTTGGGCATTTTGGAATTTCAATGGAATTGCCGAGGTGGGTCAAGAACCTTGGGGAAACGAATAAAACACAATTAAATCAGTTAATTACTCCAGCACAATCCTCTTCTCAGTTTTTGCGTAGACGACTGGATGTGCCCTAATATACTTGGCGAGCAGCTCTTCCACAGGAGTACCAGTGTCTTGAATGTCTTTAGTTTCAGTCAAGACGTCGAGGTAGTCGCCTCCTCCAAATAGAAAATTGTTAGATACGATTTTATATTCTGCCGTTTCGGCAACAACGGCCCCTTGCACTCGAACGAATGTAAGCATCCCGTCTTTTGCTTTGTATTCGATGCCTGATACTTGCAAGAAGCTTCCCGTGTTGTGTTGAAACTTCAGGCCGGTTTGAAGGGCTTCCTTGAGTTGTTTCCCCGTGATCACAGCAGTAGTGAGCGTATTTCGAAAGGGAAGTGCTCGATAGATATCTCGCAGCTTAATTTTCCCCCTTGGAATACTCGCCCGAATTCCCCCGCCATTAAAAATAGCGACGTCGCTTTTAGTGATTTTGCGAATGACATCGCAGATGAAATTTCCAAAATTCGTTTCTTGGTGTCGAATATTTTCTCGCTCTCCATCGAGTTCGTTCTCGGTCGTGCCCAACACTTCATCGAGTAAGCGAGAAACGCGTGCCCGGTATTTATTCAGGGACTTTTTAAGATTCATTTCTTCGCCATCGGTCGGCAAAACCGGAATTACGGAGGCTTTGCTCTCGACCACCTTCTTGCTGTCCCTATCCCAAATCAAGTCGACCCTTCCTAGGTATTCTCCCTTTTCCCCGGCTTGAACGAGCAAAGTCTCTCCGACTTTCTTGCCATCGGGAAGAAGGGTGTGGGAGTGCCCTCCAACTATCAACGGAATCTCGGGCACTTCTTTAGCGATTTTCACTTCATCATTTGCAATCACTCTCTCGCTACGCGAGCCGCTCTCGCTGATTCCCACATGCGAAAGAATGATCAGGAGTTCCGCGCCGGCTTGTTTCATCGCTGGCACTTGGGTCTTGGCGAC
The DNA here is from genome assembly GCA_023250715.1 of Pseudobdellovibrionaceae bacterium. Taxonomy (GTDB): domain Bacteria; phylum Bdellovibrionota; class FAC87; order UBA2466; family UBA2466; genus JAHFAF01. The sequence goes on from JAHFAF010000169.1 coordinate 8,805, forward strand.
TTCCGCAGGGTTTTCGACTTCCAGGCTTTCCGCTACGTTTCTTAAAACCACTTTTTTCAGCGTATCGGTCGTCAAACCCAATATCCCAATCTTGATTCCCTCTCGCTCGAGGATCACAAAGGGATCGTTTAGTTTCTTTTGGGAGAGAACGGCGTTGTGGACGTTGGCTGAAAGAATTGGAAACGTTACCCACTCTCGTTGCTTTACTAGTTTTGGGATGCCGCCATCGAACTCGTGGTTTCCAAGCACCATTGCATCGTAACGAAT
>JAHFAF010000170.1 GCA_023250715.1 Pseudobdellovibrionaceae bacterium
CTCTCTTTTGCCGCAACGCGTCTCATTGTGCCGAAATCAGGAAGATTTTGGCCGAGGGAGAGAGGGCCCATGCTAAAATAAAAAGGAATTTCAACGCTCTGACGAACCTATCATGACGCTCAAATATGCTCTATTTGTCATGATTTTGGTCACCTTGGGGGCACCCCTACGCGCGGACGAAGAAGCTGCAGACAGGGAGCCCGACGCTCAAGGCCCCACCCCGCGCCCCATTACAGTTTCCCAGCAGATTGCGGTTCCTAGCGAAGAGGAGGTTTACGCCGTAGAGTCCTCTCATCGCCAAGAGCACATCTACCCTTCCAATTTTGGACAAGCCGGAATTTTCAGAGTTCGCTCCGCGGAGAGCCTCCCCGAAGGAGCACTTACCTTCGGCATCGGCGGTGAGTTTTACTCGATCTCCAATAGCCCGATTCCTGCCACTAGCGCCAATGCCAACACCATTGCGGAAAGCCTATTCGTCGGCTACTCGCCCACCCGTAATCTCACCGTCAGCGTGATGCGAAGAAATTCTTCGACGACCTTCGGAAACCCTTCCGAGCTTATCTCCTCCTTGGGAGACATGAATTTTTCCGGGCTCTATTCCTTTCCGATTAGCGAAAGCTTGGCCCTAGCTCCTTTGGCAGATTTCATGATCTCTTCGAATTTCAATCGCCTCTCGCCGTCTGGAAATACAGTGAGCATTGGAATCGGAGGTGCATTAACTTATTCACTCTATCCATCGCTCGGAACGCCTCTCTTCTTACATGCGAATTTGATTTATCACATGCCCCAGATTCGATCGGCTACTTTTCCAGTGGTTCAACCAGAGGCTTATTTCAATTTCAGTCGTTACCATACGATCACGTTGGGATTGGGTGCTGAATACAAAACGGGAGATTTTATTCCCTTCTTAGAGCTTTACGACGAGATACAGGCGTCGAGTCCACTTGCCTTTGCTTCGAACCCCTCCAAGCTCAGCCTCGGCACTCGTTTCACGCCTCTTGAAAATAAGAGCTTAGCCTTCTTGCTTGGCTTTGATGTCGGACTTGGAAAAGGACTTATCGTCGGCGTCCCCTTCAATCCCGATTACCAGATCATCGGGCAGATTAGCTACACGGTCGGCGTCACACAAACGGAGCGCAAGCACTACTACACAACGAACGATGTAAATATCGTCGATCGCAAATTCATTATTCGAAAAAATATCAATTTCAAAGTGGCAAGCGCCGAACTCATGCCGGACAGCACGCACCTTTTGGATCAAATCGCCCAGGTAATTAAACAAAACCGCGTGAAGCGTCTACTCGTGGTAGGGCACACCGACTCTTCCCACACGGATGATTACAACGTCCAACTCTCTCTCGATCGCGCGAATACGGTAAAGCGCTACCTCGTGGCAAAAGGGATTCCGGACGATGCCATCTCCACCCAAGGGTATGGAAAACGTAAGCCTCGCGCCAGCAACCTGACCGAAGCCGGTCGGGCGCTAAATCGACGCGTGGAATTCTTCATCTTAGAGTAAATCCATGCGCTGGCTCCTCGTCTTTCTCCTCGCAACGGCCTCCCTTCAGGCCACAAATAAGATCCTTCTTGTTCCAAAACCTCCTCCGGAAGACAATTCAAAAAAAAGGGAATACCCCCAAGCAGTTTTTACTTTTCAGCGCAGAGGATCCCTTGTTTCGAAACTCACAATGGAGCAAATGGCGGAAAGAGTGCCGCCTCTCGAACTGACCGTGCTCGATCCGTATTCACTGAGAGACGAAATCTATACCGGCTTTCCCCTTGAGAGCCTTTTTTACGCCATTTACGGTGAAGCGTGGCGAAAGGCCGACAACGAAATTGCGATTCACCTCGCCAACAATAAAGAGGTATTTGTCACCGGCGCGAAAGTGATTCGTTACGCAAGCTACTTAGCATTTGAAAAACGCGGAGCCTCTACTTTTTCCGTCGTAAGCGAACGAGAAGGGAAAAAAAACCTCGAGCTCGGCCCCTTCTATCTGATCTGGGATAATTTTCGTGAACCAAATCTAAAGGATATGGGCAGCAAAGACTGGTACTACAACATCATCGGCATCGACCTATTGAGGTACGCGGATAAATATCCGCACACAGCGCCGCCGGCAAAATCCTCACAGTCAGTTAAGAACGGGTTTTCGGCTTATCAACGCAATTGCGCTCTTTGCCATACGATAAACGGCGAGGGCTCCGCTTTGGGTGGAGATTTGAATTACCCTGTTAGCGTTACCGAATATCTTTCCGATCATTGGCTTCGTAAGTGGATCGCTAATCCCACAAGCGTTCGATTCAACGCCACGATGCCCGCTCTCGACAAGCGCGAACCCCAAGTTTTGAATGAACTTATTTCCTATCTTCGAGTCATGGCCAAGCATAAGAAACGGCCCCCCACGAAGAAGAATTTAGCCAAATAGTTCGTCCAAGATTTGCAGACCACATTACGAATTTCAGATGAATATCGGAAACATGTCCCACTTAGAGAATGAGGGCTTTCGATGTCTAAGAAATGTCTATTCCAACTGGTTGAATTTTATGGATGACGAAGAACGACGTGGAAACCTGGAAAGTCCTTCGACACTTTCGAATGGGAAGGACGGCTTCGACCCAGCTTTAGACGAAAGGAATTGAGCGGAAACCCTTGTCCAGAGCCGGCCTATGACGATAGGAGCACTTGATTAACAGTTACAAGACGGTGGCCCCACGATTGCACTTCCTAACGTCATATGAAAATGTTTAATTTTGGTTCCCGAGCAATTTTCGGTCTCATTGGCTCCTTATTATTTGTGTCGATCCCGGCTCATGCGGATCATGCCTGGGGGAATTACCATTGGGCGCGCGCTACCTCACAATTCACTTTGAAAATTGGCAACAATCTAAACAATAGCTGGGGGGGATATTTGTCCATGGCCTCCGGTGATTGGAATAATCCGGGTGCGGTTGGAGCGCCTTTCACACCGGTCATCACGACAGTCGTCTCCGGTAAATCCAATAGGAATTGTTCGATGGTATCTGGCACGACCCAGGTTTGTAATAAGACTTATGGCAATAATGGCTGGCTTGGGCTCGCTTCGATTAACGTTAATTCCAGCGGTCACATCACCCAGGGCTCGGCCAAGATGAACGACACCTATTTCAACACGACGAAATACAATAACCCTAATGAGAAACTCCATGTGATGTGTCAGGAAGTCGCCCATACTTTCGGACTCGGCCATCAGTCCGAGGATGGGTCCTCTCAAAATAGCTGCATGGACTATTTCTCGAATACCGGGACCAACTCGACGAGTACTCTTAGCACGAAGCCGAACTATCACGACTTCGAAGAACTAACGATAATTTACGGGCACCTCGACTCGATGACGACGGTAGCTCCGATGAGTTCGGCTACGCTCGGAGCGATCGAAGATGCGAACGACTGGGGAAAACTCATGAGTCAGTCGAGTGAGGGCAGGAGCTCAACTTACGAGCGGACTGAACCAAACGGCTCTAAAACCATCACCCATGTCTATTGGACCCAGGAATCAGTCGAGAATTGCCGCAGTTGCGATCATCGATTTGAACCGCACGACGACTAAGGAAACTTGTTATCCGTGCCCTTTAAAGGACACCTCTTCAAAAAAAGATTCCGCTGCACCTGCTGACTTACCATTAAACTGAAACCCAGCAGCAATAATCCCACTCACTTCAGGTTTCTCGATATTTGAATCATCGCTCCTCTAAATCAAAATTTCGTGCACATGCGTACGGTATTTTCGATTCGGTTTCCCAATGATCCCAAAATTCATCCCTTGTCTTATCACTATTGAGTACCGAGCGATTACACAGTTGACCGCAACTAGGGAAAGACGGAGCAGCACATGATATTGGCACACATAATGATCCGAACGTTTTGGCTCCTCTTCATTTTACACTCGGTCATTGCCATAGCCGGAGAAAAGTCTCAAATACCACATTCACAAAATAGCCCTGATCAGCCAAGGGTGAAGACCGGAGTTCCAATCGTAAACAATGCCGGTTCCGACACCTCCGGCACGGATCAATTTGCGCAAGAGTGTAAGGACCTAGCCCAAGGCAATCGAACTATTCCGACAACCTCAGCAGAGCATGAACACATAGCGGCCCTCTTGGATTATCAGTTGGACCCAAGACTTGGCCCTTCCCATCAACTTTCGGCAGACTCCTGTAGAGTGATAAACGATGTGTCCCTGCTAGAAGAGTTCTACAATGTTCAAGTGAAAAAATCCCTGAACTTGCTCGGGGTGGCTGCCTGCCAGATCGCGACCAAAATTTCAAAGGGACCCGTTGATAAGCTTGCCGAGCTGAAGGTCCCTGAGTTGGAAAATTGGTCCGATGAGCTCCACGGTCAATTTCGTCACAATGAAGTAGGAGGACTCCTTCAATCAGTGGCTCAGCTTGACGAAACAGCCTACAATCATGATTACAAACTCACTCCAGACGAAATCAAATGGGTGAACGACTTTCTAGGCAAAGACTACGTAAAGGAGTATGGAAATGACCTAATTAGAATCTACGATGTCGGCGGCAAAGACAGAAGTAACCCTAAGGAAAAACAAGGAAGATTTCATTATGCTCTTGGAGAAGCTCCAAAACCACCGCCCTACAGCGAAAGCGATGATCTCCAACCCGGTGTCTCTTTGGATGACATTATTCGCCGAACGATTACTTGGGCCGGGGGAGATATAGTTAGCGAGGCCAAGAAAAAGGAGATCGCGAGCAGGGTAAAAGGAGATAGGAGCTGGAACCGAACTCAGAGGACGTCACTTCTTGCCGAAGAGTACTCAAAGGCGGCTGACAAAGAATACAGACGACGAAAGGGCGCCTATGATGGAAGACAAGCCGAATTCAAAAAGTTCAGAGATTCTTTTTTTGCCCGCGTTCCTGCGGACGTTCTTGAACCGATTCTTCAAAAGCTACGGGATCAGAGAAAATCTTTATTGGAGGATAAGGACCACGTGACCAAGCTTGTAAACGAAACAGTCGAGCTCGGTGCTAAAGCCTGTAGAGACTCGCAGAATAGTCCCAACCTTATTAGTAATTCAAAGTGAAAAGAAACGGGCCCCAGAGCTGAATCGAATGGAAGGGAAAGTAACGCCTCAGTTACAGGCAGGCGCTACTTTTTGTAATGTGCAAGACTTAATTCTCGCAAGACAGAGTTACGCGAAAGTCATATTCCCACGTAAAAATATCTACCTTACGAAAGGTTTTCTGCAATTGAAAAACCAGAGCAATTCCCTGCTGGCTCTGGCATTGGCTTTGAAGCGAACTAAGTTGTGCATTTAGCTGCATGCGAGCAGCGGCCTCAGCTTCAGACAGAGAGCGTCCGGTGCGAACAGCATGAACAGAACGTTGCCACAACACAGTAGCTTCTGCGGAGAGCGACGAGAAGGCCACTAGTAACACCAGCCCACGTAAAACTTTTCGCATCTTTTACCCCTTCATGAGTTCGTTAACCACCCACGTATCTCCAACCAGCTGAGCCAGTCACCCGCAACGCGTAATTTTTCCAACTGCAGTATTGCCCGAAGTGCCAACCCTCTCGCCCGAGGGATCTCACCGAAGTTGCCGAAAATGCGTTCTTCCGCAGAAAAACAATCCTGGAATCCAAATGCATTGACATCGTCCTACCGATTGACCAATCGTCTGCTCATAAAGAAGGTGCAATAGGATGCACCGCTCTAACATTTCATTAGGAGTTTTCTCTATGTGGTTTCGTCTATTCTTGGCTTCGATGATTCTTTTTCCCAGTTTGAGTTTCGCAGGTCCGAAGGAGGACTGCATCAAATCGGGTGGCAAATGGGTAGTGAATGATGCGGGAGATGGGTTTTGTTTCGGCTATTTGCAGCCAATGGGCTTTCCTTTTTTACTTACCAATATGCCTAGTATTCAACAAATCCGGAATGATGTTTCTGCCCTGCGTCCCCTCACCCAGGGAGGCATATTGCGAATTCTAAAACGTTACAATGTTCGAGGTATCGTGGAAGTGAAAGTGGTAAGCACGCCCGTTGGAGAGCTCGCTGTACTTCTGGATAGGCCCTACGAGGCGAACGAAGTGATTAAAGGAATCGTGGGCGGAGTTGACCCGATTGACACTCTAGATCCCTAAGACCCGCATGGTAGTGCCCGTCGATTTTTGGTCCGGCGTCGATAACGCGAGACCAAATAACGACGGGCATTTTTTTTGGCACCTAAGAAAATTAAGCGGCCTGGGATATCTAACTAAAATGGCGTACAATTTAGACATATGTACCCAAGAATATGTAAACCATTATTATCAAATAGCTTTTTTTTATTTGGTTCCCGGGGAACGGGCAAATCCACGCTCCTTCAGGAAATATTCAAAGGGAAGAAAACGCTTTGGATTGATTTGTTAGATGACGAAGAGGCGAGGCAATACCTTCTCCGCCCGGCGTTGCTCGAGGAGCGCGTTCCCGCCGATGGCAGCTGGGTGGTGATCGATGAGGTCCAGCGCGTTCCGAGCTTACTCAATTACGTTCACCGTCTCATTGAAAAGAGGAAAACCAAGTTTGCCTTAACCGGTTCTAGCGCGCGCAAATTGAAGCGGGGAGCGGCGAATCTTCTCGCCGGCCGCGCCTTCTTAAACTACCTCCACCCACTCACCTCGGTCGAGTTATCGAAGGCCTTCGATCTGAACATGGCCCTTCACTGGGGAACACTTCCTAAGCTTTTTTCCCTGGCCAACGATTTGGAAAGGCGAGAATACCTTCGCACCTACTGCCACACCTACTTGAGAGAAGAGATCAAAGAAGAGCAAATCATTCGCCAAGTCGAGCCCTTCGTTCGGTTCCTGGAAGTAGCAGCTCAGTGTAATGGAGAGCCACTCAATTTTTCAAAAATTGGCAGGGATAGCGGAACGGATCCCAAGGCCGTCGAACGCTATTATCAGATCTTGGAAGATACGCTCGTGGGATTTTTTCTTAATCCTTTCCACCGTTCTATTCGAAAACGCCAGACCCAACGGAGCAAATTCTATTTCTTCGACGTGGGTGTCAAACGGAGTTTAGAGGGGTCGCTCCAAGTTCCCTTGCTGCCCAGAACCTCGGAGTTTGGAAAAGCCTTCGAACACTTCCTGATTCTTGAGTGCATGAGGCTTAACGACTATCTCCGCAAAGAATACCGATTTTCATATCTTCGCACCAAAGACGATCTCGAGATCGATCTCGTTATCGAACGGCCCGGAAAGAAGCTCGTGCTTCTTGAGATCAAGTCCGCCGACAGGGTCGACGAAATGGAAATCTCGCGCCTGGCGAATTTACGATCGGACCTGAATCCTTGCGAGCTTTGGATTGCCTCTCAAGAAAAGATACCCCGAACTATTGGCAAGACGGAAATCCTTCCCTGGCAGACAGTTCTCAATCGGTTGTATGGATAAGGTGGGAGATAAATACCTTAACCGTTGCCACCATCGTCGCCGATTGTGAGAATTACACTCACCGGGTTCGCCAGGCCAGTCAGATCGGCGCCGGTGCCCTTCGCCGTGAACTCGAAGCTCCCGCCGCCTTGGTCGGTGATCTTGACCTCCAGGTCAACCCCGCCAATCACACGCGCGAAGGTGAAAAAGGCTCTCTTCCCGGGCTTGCCGTTTTTCCCTGGTTTAGCCGAATGGAAGTAAAAATTCCCGGCGGGTATTGTAAAGTTTGCAAATCCCGTAGCGCTCGCAAGCTGGAAGCTCACGTTTTCCGTGGGGATATCAATCCCGTCGCTACTTGCGCCAAGTGTGAAGGTGCCTTTTACCCCGAACGCATCGTCACTTGGTAGGGGACCCAGTGTAATCTCAACTTTGGAATCGAAGGCGGCGAACGGCGCCTTCTTACACTTGCCGGCGCTGCCGGCGTTGTAGATTGCTTGAATCTCGGACGCGGAGAGAGGACGATCGAAAATTGTGACTTCATCTATCACCTTGGCGCCTTCAGCACGCACAGTATCGCGCTCAATCGCACCAATCTTCATATTGTCTGCATTGACTGCGTGCCCAAAAAACTGGTCGAAGGCTCCGAGGGCGAAAGGTGCGGCGGTGACCGGTCGCAAAACGCCATCGACGTACACATCAATTAGACCCACACCGTCTGCAACGACGGCAATGTGGTGGAAGGCTGTATCGGTTATCGTATTTGAGGGCGTGAAAGCAGCCGTGATGATGACGCCATTGTTGATAAGGTATACTTGTAGCTGGCTGGGGCCGTTCAGACCGTCAGTCCTATAATCTAAGCCCCATGTGTCGGATGCAGGGAAAGGAATGCCTACCTCAGATATAGAAAATAGCCGGGTATCCGCACCCAGGTTCAATATTCTCACCCACATTTCAAGCGTTCCCTGCGTGAGCGCGAATATGGCAGGGTCTTTGGGAATATCGACAAAGTCGTTTTCTCCATCAAAGCTGAACGCCTGCCCGACCATGCCTGCCGCAAACGTCGCGCCGTTTACCAGCGTACCGTGATTCGTGCCTTGGATATCGTTTGAATTCCCGTCCCCAGGCCACCAGCCCACCATGCCGAAAGGCGGCTGGGTGCAGGTTTGCGCTACTGCCTGGCCGACTAGAGCGAAGACGAGGAGAAGGCTCCCCACCCTAAGTAACGCTTTGAACATTTTGTTTTTGCTTTTCATGACACTCTCCCTAAGCCGCAAAATAGACGGGCAGCTGCTAGGGAGTTAACAATGCAAAGCATGCCATCTCTGCGTGTTTCTTAGGTCAGCCTACCTGGGCGTAAATTGACACCCGTTTGGACATTTTTATGACGATTATGGAATTCTGTCGCGGCACAGAGGGATTACTCCATAACGTAGTGTGCTCGCGCCGTGAACCTCCAATGAGGGCAGAGGGAACCTCCCATTTCAAAAGCGTTCTTTTTACCGTTTTGGAACCCCGCTCGTAGAGGAACTCTTCTGAGAACCCTAGCAAAACCCGCATTTGCAGGTTATTGAAATTTCACTCCCAACATAACCAAATTCAATCGACTCAAACGGGGAGAAGAACAACATCCGGAAGTAGCATTCCTCCGACTTGGAAACGTACG
>JAHFAF010000515.1 GCA_023250715.1 Pseudobdellovibrionaceae bacterium
GAAGAGGGGCCTTTGCTTGAGGTGAAGCCCAAGCGTGAATGATCGAGCTCATGATTCTACTCCTTCAAAACTACAGATCTACGCTTAGGCCCACGGATAAGGTTCGGCTGGTGATGAACTGAGCAAAGACGTTCACATGATCCGAGAGCCAAGCAAATATTCCCACCGTATGGGAGAACGTTTTATAGTTCGTAGCATAACTCGTGTGAAAATACAGGCCCAGGATTTCAGCCCTCAAAGAAGCCGCTACGGTGAAGACATACCCGCTATCCAAATAACGAAAAGGAGGCAGTAGGATATTTGCCTCTAGAGTGTATTTCTTAATCGACCCATAACCGATTCCGATATCTAACTGGGGAAGAGAGTCCATGTTGTAAAACACAGCCCCGAAGCTCACCGCTCTTGCGTTTTTCTGATCTCCAACGACAAGACCGATATCGACATTTGGGGAAAATCCATTGGCGAGGTACGTGTCTCGCAAACCGACCCCTAAGCTCACTTGATCGACCGAAAAACCGAAGCCCCCGAACACGGACTGGGTGGTAGTGGTCTGGCCTGCATAGGAAGTTTGATTTCTAATGTAACCGAGACCAATGCCGAGACTTCTCTTCGACACAGCAAGGCCCCCAAAAAAATCATTCGGATAGCCGCTCTCCAGGGCTGGTGTGTAGGCCGCTTGAAACGCCGTTGTCTTTTGTGCAAGGGGTAGGGCCGCCGGGTTTACTCCCGCCGCAATATTGAAACCAGGATAGAGGATGGGATTTGCATATGCGGGAAAAATGAATGCCGTCGGCAAGGGATTCACAGCCATGCTGGACCCAAAGGATGGATTTGTCCAAAACAACGCGAACCCCAGACCCCATACTCTCCATCCCATTGTTAAAGGTTAGGGGCTGACACCCTGTTTCGACAAGCTAGATTTCTCAGTGGTTCTCCAGAGATGGCGCAAGGTGACAAAACCCCTAAAGAAAAACCCCGGTTCTTACGATTTTACGTAACAGAAGCCCCCTGGAGACAGCTCGAGGGGCGAGAAGCGAATGCGTAACTTTTTTCACATTTTGGCAGCCGTCGCCGTGACCCTGATTGGGCCCTTGCGCGCGAATAATCCCGTGCGGACCTTGCTCAATGAAAACCGGGTGGAAGAAGCGGCGGCAGTTTGTCGCCAGCTGGAGTCGGTTTCTGTAAATGATGTTGATAATAGCTTCGCTTGTGCGTGGGCATATTTGCGCACAAATCGACTTGATTCCGGGGATAAAATTCTTGCTCGTAATAAGAAAAACTTCACCAATCCCGAATATCAACTTCTTTTCGCTTTCGCCCAGATGAAACGAAAGCGTTATGACGACGCGAGAAAAATTATCGATATCGTGCAAAGTGAGCAAAAGGGAACGCCCATGGGGCTCCTCGCCCAAGAGGTTAGCGCTGAGCTCTACGAAGCTAAAAACCAACTTGCTCCTGCCGCTTTCATCTACAAGCAGGTAGTAGGAGATGATCCTTCGCGCGCTCGCGCGCACTGGGGTCTCGGCCGTTATTACTTGGGTAGAGGAGATACGGGCCGCGCGAAAACCCATCTGGAGACCACGTCGACTCTTTGGCCGAAACACTTGGGCAGTCGATTCAATTTAGCGGTGATGGCCATTGCGCAGGATAATCTCAATGACGCCGCGAAATGGCTGACGGAGTGTTACAAACTCGATAAGGCAGACCCTGGTGTCCTCGAGCAGCTTGGAGTGCTCTTTGAGAAGAAGGGAATGATCCCAGAAGCGGTTAAGCACTGGCAAAAAGCCTTGGAGATAAAAAAAGACTCGGCACTAGCAAAAGAAAAGTTAGCTCAATACTCGAAGAGCAATATCAACGATCTCGTTGAGGACAAAAAATACGATGAAGCTCTCGGGGAAATGCAAAAGATGGACAAGGTCGAAGAGGACCCGAAGCTTCTTTTGAAGCGAGCCCTTATCAATAAGAACCTCGGACAATGGGAAAAGGCGATGGCCGATCTCCAGGTGTACTTGAACTCGAATCCACATGATGCCGAGGCCATGCGCGAGCTGGGAATTTGTAATCTCAATCAGAAAAACTTTAATCAAGCGGAAGAGCTTTTCCAAAAAGCGCTAGTTGAAGAGCCGAATAACGGCCTCAACTATGCTTGGATTGCGTACCTCTTGGAGTCGAAAGGCAAGTTTCCTCAGGCGCTAGATACATGGAAAAGAGCTATCCAGCTCCTAAAAGACCCCGCTGAGATGGAAAAAGCGCAAAGGAAAGTTGCCAGCCTTGAAAAAAGATTGAATAAGAAAACTCCCAAAAAGACTGAATAGTCGAATGGATTCGATTATGCCTTGGTTCCAAGTACAGCTTGACCTGCCTTCTCTTCTTCGCGAGCCAGTCATTAATCGTCTTTTCGAACTCGGTGCCCAGGGAGTGGACGAAAGCTCGACGGCGACTCCCAATGTAGTCAAAGCTTTTTTCGAGAGTTCCGCGCGGGCTTCTGTGGAGAAGGACCTTCCGACCTATCTCGATTCTCTGACCCTACTTCACCCGAGTGTACCGAGAGTGACATTCAAATTGGAAATCGTAGCAGAGGCGAACTGGGCGGAATCGTACAAGGAGTTTTATAAGCCGCAGAGGCTCTCCGCCGAATTTTTCCTTCTTCCCGCCTGGGAGAGCCCGGATTTGGTTCCTGCCGGATGCCAGCCCATCATCTTGGAACCTGGCCAAGCCTTCGGTACGGGCCTTCATCCCAGCACTCAAATGTGCATTCGAATGCTCGAGCGGGCGATGCCTCTTTATCATCCCCTTTCGAAGAAGAGCCTTCTGGATGTTGGAACGGGTACTGGCATCCTT
>JAHFAF010000171.1 GCA_023250715.1 Pseudobdellovibrionaceae bacterium
TTGGTTTTTTCCATCACTGTCACGCGCGGGTGCTTTCGGAGTTTGGTGTCCAATTGGCCATAACCTACATCGATGGAAAAGACGTGGCGGGCGCCATTTTGCAACAAACAATCGGTAAATCCTCCGGTCGAAGCGCCAATATCCATGGCGGTGCGGTCATGAACCGATACAGGAAAGACCGAGAGTGCGTGGTGAAGCTTCATTCCAGAGCGGCTGACGAAAGGGCAGGATTTTCCGCGTACTTCTATTGGCGTATCCGCGGGGACGAGATGCCCCGGCTTTTCGAGGCGTTGCTCTAAAGTCCAGACCTCTCCCGCGAGGATAAATGCCTGGGCTTGTTCAAGGCTTGTGGCGAGGCCTCTCTCGACGAGTAGGATGTCGAGCCGCTGGCCTTTATGGTAGGGTGGCTTCATGAAGGTTCCGCAATGATTCCTGCTCCTTCTCAAAAACAAAAGCCTAATGTCAACCCATGGCTTTTGATCCTTCTGACGGCGCCGATTCCCTTCGTTCTGGTGAGCTTCGTTCTCGTGCGCTGGTATCGGGAAAATACGGACTTACGAAGGACGGCCCACTACTTTATTGAGCGCCAAAACTCGGTGCTTGCTTACGACGCTATGGAAGTTTCCACCGGAATTTCCGATCTTTTGGAAAAAACCGCGCGCGACGTGAAGCTCATGGCACTCTTACCGCAGACAGTTGCGGCTTATAAAAAATTCTATCATGCGCAGATGAGCGACTACACTCAGTTTTACACCGATAATGAGCCTCCAAAAGACATTCCCCTACCCTTTTTCAATCGCCAGATGGTGTTGAGCCCGAAGGGGGATGTCGTGCTCTCGCTTCTTGATGGGCAGCTTGATACGTCGCTAAAAAACATCACTCAGTGTAAGGCCAAGGATCTTTGTGATGGGGAGCTCCTGGAAGCTTCTTTGAAACTTAAGCCGGGTGCCGAGCGCTATGGACGGATCATGCGCTACTACTCACCGGAGGGGACGGAAGAAGATTCTAACCACGCTTCGCTGGGAATTGCTTACCGCGAGGCGAATTCAATTTATATTTTAGGAATCGATTTTCGGCATCTAAAAGACCACCTCACTACGCCGACCTTTCCCTATGAGGCGAAGAGAAATCTTATTCAGGCCTATCAGAATGGAAACTATATATATATCTTAGATGCTGAGGACAACATCATCGTCCACCCGAAGCATTGGCATCAATCTGGCGTCGACCGCGCGACGGGGGAATGGGTAGCTCCGATGAAGACCGACGCGGACGAGGGGAAACACCCCCTGAACGTTCGCGCATATAAGGGTGGCAAACTCAAAGACTACTTTGATCGCTTGTTGTCTAAGGCCTTTGTGCAAAAGGGTGTCGATATCTTTCAAGCGCCGAACTTAAGCGGAACGAATCGCGTGTTATCCGTTGCTCCTATCTTCGTTTCCAAGGGGCAGTACGAAACTTCTGGCGTTTTTGGTCATGTCATTATCGGCTGTTCCGTTGAGTATTTCGAAGAGCCCAGCGAAAAAGCCGTCCCCTATTATTGAAAAAGGTGTGTGGATACTTTTTCGGGTTTTTCCCTACCTTGCTCGACGTGAGGAGAGATATGGCCGTCTCCACCTACAACGACGGCTTCTTAATGAGAGGTAACCAAAAAACAATAAGTGTTGGGCTGACGGCGGTTATTGTGGGAAGGGTTGAATCTGTAGAGAAGTCGATCTGTTAGAGAGCCCGCAGTAAAACATTCCGATCTTTCTTTCACCCATTCTGGAATTTCAAATCCAGTAATCATCACTCCTACAGGTCCGTCCATCTCTAGAGGGATGTCTTTCGGTTCCAGCTTCTCAATGCGCTCAAGGCGAAAAGGCTTTTTCAGAAAAACACCTTGAGCGATATAGGCCCCGACGAGATCGTTGTCGGTTTCGATGATGAGACCGCCTTCATACCGTCTTTGTGCTTCGACGATGGGCTCAACCATGCTGGCCTGGGGGTTCGAAAAGGTGACGACGAAAAGAAGGAGTGTGTTGATTAGAAGAAAAGCCCACTGAAAGCGCTTGGTCCAGCCACTTGCCATCAGCAAAAGAATCAAAGGAAGGATCGGAAAAAGGAATCGCTCTTCTTTGTGTGGAATGAGGCTGTGAAAAAGAAGAAAAACTCCGATCGAAGCGACGACGGGCCAATGTTCCTTGAACTTCGGCTTGAGGAATAAACAAAAGGGAAAAAATAGAATGCCGAGTGTCGTTGCCAGATGGGAGTACCAGGGCTGAACTCCGTATTCCACGGCCCACCCTTGGTTGCGCGCCCAATAGTCGGTAAATGTTTGAAGGGGGGAATAGCCACTTCCTAGATCGATAAGGACCTGCAGTCCCAAGACGACGAGGCCTGCCGCGAGATAGGGAAGAAATCTCTTTCTCCAAAAAAAGAGGAGGGTGAGAAAAAGAAGCCCACATTGAAAACGGAATAGGCTCGCGACTCCGAGAAAAAGGCCCGATAGAAATGGATAGGGAACAAGAACGCCCGCCAGAACCCAGGGCATCGCTACGGATTCGCCAAAGGCCCGCGTATTTGCAAAGGGGAGAAAACAATAGATCGCAAGCAGATAGAGAATAACCGTCGAGCGTACGTACCGGTACGCGACGTAAATCATGCTCAGCGAGAGAATTCCCAATACCGCGTAGAGAAATCGAATCTCCCAAACAACGGGCCAGCCCCTGGCGACTTTCAAAATGGATCCCAAAAACCAGACGAGAAGGTAGCTTCTTCCGGTGGAAAGCTTGGGCCACTCTCCGCCTGCCCACTGCAATGCGGGGGAAACCCCATCAATATAATCGTCCATCGCCAAAGGGCCGTAGGCGAAATAGGCGGTGAGCAATCGAAAAATCAGTCCAAGGGCGAGAGCGATTTTGAAGTGAGTCTTAAAGGACACCGGGCTACTGCAAATAAGGCGGGTTCGTGCCCCGTTCCGTCGAAGCCGGTGCCGAATGTGGAGCCTTCTTGTGCTCCGGACCGTTCGTCCACTCGAGAATTTGGCGCGCAATTCCGGCCGGGTCGAGGCCGCACTGTTCGCGCTGCTGTTTTGGAGAGGCGTGATCGATGAAAGTGTCCGGCATCCCGAGTATCAGTGTCTCTCGCAAGAGACTCTTTCTGTGGAGGAGCTCCAATATTGCCGAGCCGAAACCGCCGTGAATGGAATTCTCTTCCACAGTGACGATGCGCAGGCTTTTCTTCGCCCATTGCAAAATCAATTTTTCATCGAGTGGCTTAACGAATCGCGCGTTGAGGACTGCCGTTGTTAGGCCCTTTGAGGCCAAGATCTTTTGAGCGCTGAGTGCTAGTTGCACGCCATATCCGAAACCGATGAGGAGAATGTCCAGTTCTTCGTCCTTCGCGAGTGTCGGAGCGTTAAGGACTTCTCCTTTTCCAATGGGCAAAATCTGAAGTTCTTTATCGAGGGGCACTCCTACTACTTCTCCCCGCGGGTAACGAAATGCTATCGGCCCGGCTTGGTATTGAATCGCGGTCTTTATCATGTGCTGGAGCTCGTTCTCATCCTTCGGCGCCATGACGACGAAATTAGGAACAGTTCTTAAGTAGGAGATATCAAAAGCTCCCTGATGAGTGGCTCCATCTGCGCCGACTAGCCCTGCACGATCCATCGCAAAAACCACAGGAAGATTCTGTAAAGCCACGTCGTGTATGATTTGGTCATAGGCCCTCTGCAAGAAGGTGGAATAGATGGCGGCTACCGGGCGAAAGCCTTCTGTTGCCATTCCGGCAGCGAAGAGGACTGCGTGGGCCTCGGCGATTCCGACATCGTAGGTTCTTCCGGGAAATACTTTTTGAAATTTATTCAGGCCCGTTCCGCTCGGCATTGCGGCCGTGATCCCAACGATTCGGGGATCTTCTTTCGCAAGGCGTATCAGGGTGTCCGCGAATACGTCCTGGTAATTTGGCTTTTTTGGTGCTCCACCACTGCTTTGAATGCCCGCATCGATCTTAAAGGGATTTACCCCATGGTAAGTGAGCGGAAGCTCCTCTGCTAATTTATAACCTTTTCCCTTCGTTGTAAGGCAATGCACGAGATACGGTCCGCCTTCCACACCTTCCTTTTTGATGAAGGTTAGCGCTTCTAAAAGTGCGTTGATGTCGTGCCCATCGATGGGGCCGAAATAGCGAAAGCCAAAACATTCGAAAAGCATTCCAGGTGTGAAAAAATTTTTTAAGCTCTTGCGAAGCCGGGAGGCAAAGTTGGTAAGCGGCACTCCGTGATCGGTAAGTGAGGTGACGAGGCCCCGGATCTCTTTCCTTAAGCGATTGTAGCCGGGGTGAGTGACCGTGTGATTTACGAATTTGGAAAGAGCACCAACGCTCGGATCAATAGACATGTCGTTGTCATTAAAGATGACGACGAGGTTCTTTGCGGGAATATGGCCCGCATTGTTTAGCGCCTCATAAGCCAATCCGCCCGACATCGAGCCATCGCCGATGATAGCAACGGCCATGTGCGGGTCATTGGATAATTTCATCCCTTCCGCTATTCCAAGGGCCGCAGAGATGGACGTACTCGCATGGCCCGCGCCGAAGTGATCGTACTCACTCTCCGCACGGTAAGTAAAACCGCTTAGGCCGTCCTTCTGCCGAATCGTCGAGAAGCGATCTTTTCTCCCGGTGAGAATTTTGTGGGGATACGCTTGGTGTCCGACATCCCAAACCAGCTTGTCTTTCGGGGTATCGAAAACGTAGTGAAGCGCGACGGTCAATTCCACCGAGCCCAGATTGGAGGCGAAGTGCCCGCCTTTTTCCGAAATTACTTGAAGGATGAGATCACGAACTTCCTGTGTGACCGCATTTAGATTATCCGGGCGAAGTTGTCTCAAATCTTCCGGTAGATTGATCTTGTCCAAGAAGCCCATGCTGCTCCTAGTGCCTACGAGTCCGGATGAACTCGGCAATCGCCACCAAAGGCTCAGCTTTTTGCCCCTCTTCCGCGAGGGCCTGAGTCGCATTGTCGATAAGGCTATTGAGTTTTTGTTTCATCTCGGCCGGGCTCATGACTTGCGTGTAGCTCGGCTTTGGCTTTTTGCGAGGGCCGCGCGAATACCGGAGCGTAGCCTCGGAATCCAAAATATCGTCGGAGATCTGAAAGGCGAGGCCCACGGCTTCGCCGTAGCGGCGCAGGTTCTTGATTCTTGGCTCTTCCGCGCCGATTAAACGGGCGGGCATGAGAACGGAAGCTAAAATCATCGCCCCCGTCTTGTGAATATGGATGAACTCCACTTCGGGCAGGGAATAATTCAAATTTCCCGAAGTTACGTCGAGCAATTGTCCGCCCACCATGCCGCGGACGCCGGCGAATGTGGACAGAAGCTCTGTTGCATTTAAAATGTTCAAAGCGTTAAAGCGTTTGTTCTCTGTGAGCTGGTGCATGAGGCCGAATGCTTCCGTAAGAAGTGCATCGCCAGCGAGAATGGCCACTGCTTCACCAAACTTTTTATGGTTCGAGGGTTTTCCTCGGCGCGTGTCGTCGTCATCGAGTGCGGGTAAATCGTCGTGCACGAGTGAGTAGGTGTGGATGTACTCGATGGCGCAAGCGGCGGGCAACACATCATCAATGGGAAGTCCTAAGCATTCCGCTGCCGCTACGACCATCAGAGGCCGCAAGCGTTTCCCTCCCCCCTCTAGGCTGTACTGCATTGCGCTGATCAGGGGAGCGAAGCGTTGAGAAACAGAACCTCTGAATTTCAGAAGGTTTGAGTCTAAAAAGTCATTGATCCGTTTTACCCGGGGTTCGCTGTAGGATTCAAATGTCATTTGGCTCCGCCGGTTGGTTTAAACTGCTAAATATTCAAAACAATAGGCAACGGTGTCAAGTTACTCCGCGGCTTCAAAAGGCGCTGTCGAGATCTTTCCCTCGGGGGTAACCATCAGTGTTTCGACTCTCTTTTCAACCTCTTCCAACCGCTTCATGCACTCTCTGGAAAGGGCGACCCCTTTTTCGAACGCTTTGAGCTGGTTTTCGAGAGGGAGGTCCCCCTTCTCAAGTTCCGAGACGATCTTCTCGAGCTCCTTCAAAGAAACCTCAAAAGAGCCCTTCATTTCCCCGTTTGGCATCCTCCGAAGATAGGATTTCGAAGGAAGCAGTGTCAATTTGATTCTAATATTTTGAATACTTTAGCCTGTTACTAAATTGACAAGGATCGCCACCAAAGACTACTACTTAGGGCTGGCAGCCACCCTGGCTGTCGAGGGGTTTTGAGCTTAATTTAACTGGGCCAATAATACTGGGGAAGTCACGATGCCATCACAGCGTAAGATTCAAATTTTTGGAGCTTTATTTGCGCTCGCCATATTTGGCGTAGCTTGCACGAAAAAGGGAGGGGACACCACTACAGCGGCCGCTTCCAACGAAATAGTTTTCGGCGAGTACGGGTCCATGACCGGCTCGGAAAGCACGTTCGGAATCGCCACCCATAAAGGGATCATGATGGCGGTCGAAGAGGCGAATAAGACCGGCGGAATCAAAGGCAAGCAGATTAAAGTCGTCAGCTATGACGATCAAGGTAAGTCCGATGAAGCCGTGACGACCGTGACGAAACTCATCACGCAAGACAAGGTGAATTTGATCTTGGGAGAGGTTGCTAGCTCTCGTTCCATTGCGGCCGGCGCCGTTGCTCAGCAATACAAGATTCCGATGGTGAGCCCTTCCAGCACGAACCCGAAGGTTACGCAAATCGGCGACTATATTTTCCGCGTTTGTTTCATCGATCCTTTTCAGGGTGCCGTGATGGCGAAGTTCGCGATCAATAATTTAAAGTTTAAGAAGGCGGCCGTCTTCCGGGATATTCGCAGCGATTACAGCATGGGCCTTGCGAATTACTTCATCGAAGAGTTCAAAAAGATGGGTGGCGATATTGTAATCGACGAGTCGTACGCTTCTCAAGATGCGGATTTCAAAACGCAGCTTACGAAAATCAAATCAAAGAACGCTGAGCTCCTTTTTGTTCCTGGTTATTACACGGAAGTGGGCCTCATCGCCCGTCAAGCGCGGCAGCTGGGTTACAAGGGAACTCTTCTCGGTGGAGACGGCTGGGATAGCGAAAAGCTCACTGAAATCGCCGGTGAGGCGATTTTGGGCGGCTACTTCTCGAACCATTTTGCACCAGAAGATAAGAATCCGATCGTTCAGAATTTTGTCACTCAGTACAAAGCGAAGTATGGCGAGGTTCCGAATGGGCTAGCATCGATGGGCTATGACGCTGCTTTGGTGGCGATTGATGCGATTAAACGTGCTCCCGATACGACGCCCGCCGCGATTCGCGATGCCTTGGCGGCTACGAAAAATTTCCAGGCCGTCACGGGAATTATTACGATCAACAGCGAGCGCAATGCCGTGAAGCCGGCTGTGGTGCTGAAGGTCGCGGGAAATCAGCAATATACGTACGTCACGACAATCAATCCTTGAAGACCGCTCGAGTAGTGGGGAGTTTGTTGTAGGGGGATAAAAGGATAGTGCAGGCGTTTCTACAGAATCTGATCAATGGTGTGGCTCAAGGGAGCGTGTATTCGCTCGTCGCCTTGGGCTACACCATGGTCTACGGCGTTCTCCAATTCATCAACTTCGCCCATAGTGAAATATTCATGATGGGTGCCTTTGCCGGCATCTATCTCGCCGCCTGGTTGGGGTGGATCCATAATCCAATCCTATTGACTCTCGCGGTAATGATGGGCTGCATGATTTTTTGCGTGGCGGTGGCGCTCACTGTCGAGCGAATCGCTTACCGGCCGCTCCGAAAAGCCCCTCGCCTTAATGTGCTCATTACGGCGATAGGCGTTTCCCTTTTCCTTCAAAATTTTGGACAGATTTTTTTCGGGGCGGACCCAAGAGTGTTCCCTGAGTTGATTCGCACGGAGTCCTTACTTGAGGGGAATATCGTCCTGAATAATATTCAAGTGACGGTGATTCTTGTTTCCGCCTTCCTTATGTTCGCCCTTCAATGGATCGTAAACCATACGAAGCTTGGCACTGCGATGCGAGCGGTGAGTTTTGATATCGAAATTGCGAGCCTCATGGGAATTCCTACGGATAAGGTAATCGTCTTTACGTTTACGATTGGCTCTGCTCTCGCCGGATGTGCTGCGGTTCTTTATGGTCTTTCCTATCCGAAAATTGAGCCTTTCATGGGTGTGATGATAGGGCTGAAGGCATTTGTCGCCGCTGTCTTCGGAGGCATTGGCAATATCATGGGTGCGGCTATCGGCGGTGTTGTCTTGGGGCTCGCGGAGACCTTCGTTGTTTATTACGTTTCTTCCAGTTTCCGAGATGCGATTGCGTTTGGTTTGCTCATTTTCATTTTACTCTTTCGTCCGGCGGGATTGCTGGGATCTTTTAGAAGGGAAAAGGTGTGAGGCGCTATCAGCAATGGGTGATAGCGGCGGTGGTGCTCCTTGTCCTCTATGGTCTGGGCGAGTTTCTTGATGCGAATATCAATCAGTATTACCTGCGCGTGGTTATTAATTGTGGGATCGCGTTTATTTTGGCGTTGAGTTTAAATCTTGTGAATGGATTCGCGGGGCAGTTTTCCTTAGGCCACGCGGGCTTCATGGGGATTGGCGCTTATCTGAGCGCTTCGCTCACTACGCTCTTGCCTGGAAGTTTTTTCGCAACCACGATGTTCGGTTTTCAGTGCGCTCTTCTCATTGGCGGGTTTGCGGCCGGGCTTGCGGGTTATTTGGTGGGGTTGCCTTCGCTCCGCCTCAAAGGGGATTATCTTGCTATCGTCACTCTCGGTTTCGGCGAGATCATTAGGATTCTCTTTCTAAATGTGGAAGCTGTGGGCGGTGCTCGAGGAATGCCGGGAATTCCGAGAGAGTCGAATTTCTTTTGGGTGTTTGCCTGGGCGGCCGTGACGTTTTTCATTCTCTATCGTCTTGTGAATTCAAGTTCCGGTCGCGCGATTCTCTCTGTACGCGAAGATGAGATCGCGGCCGAGGCGATGGGGATCAATGTCGCCCATTATAAAGTGGTGGCCTTCGTCATTAGCTCTT
>JAHFAF010000172.1 GCA_023250715.1 Pseudobdellovibrionaceae bacterium
AAAATCCTCTAATTTTACCCAACCGATGAGGGGGGTATATATCAAATGCGCAGGAATGGATCAATGCATAACCCCTCCCCCCCCCAACGAAATCCCTCTCCGTCTTTTCCTTGTGGTTATGGAGCGTTAAAGCGAATTCCAAGGAAGAAAGCGACTGCGAGTGGCGAGAGCGATCGCGAGGCAATCTTGCTGCGTTTAGGAGAGTCCCAGCTCGCAGGGCGCCCGCTCTCGCCGCTCGTGATTCGCTCTCGCTCTATTCCTAGCCCAATAGAGCCCGTAGGGCCGCAGGGACTTCGAATGTTCCGTCCTCTTTTTGATAGTTTTCCATGATGGCAAGTAGAGTGCGGCCCACCGCAAGGCCGGAGCCATTAAGTGTGTGCACGAAGTGGACCTTCCCGTCCTTCGCACGGTAGCGAATATTCGCACGCCTTGCCTGAAAATCGACAAAGTTACTGCAGCTGGAGATCTCCATGTACCCCTTGGTAAAAGGAGACCAGACTTCGATGTCATAGGTTTTTGTCGAGTTAAATCCGATATCGCCCCCGCAAAGATTCACCACTCGATAGGGCAAATTTAGAATTTGAAGTATTTTTTCCGCATCTCCCAAGAGCGCGTCCAGCTCTGCAAAGGAGTTCTCCGGTTTGGAAAACTTCACAAGCTCCACCTTATTGAACTGGTGTTGGCGCTTCATTCCCTTGGTGTCTTTGCCATAACTTCCCGCTTCCGATCGAAAACACGGCGTGTAGGCGACATACTTAATCGTAAGGTCTTTCTCCTCAAGTATTTCTTGCCGATGATAGTTGGTGACTGGAACTTCTGCGGTCGGGATTAAGAAGTAATCGTACTTTTCGATATGGAAAACGTCTTCTTCGAACTTGGGCAATTGGCCCGTTCCGGTTAGAGCCGCTCGGTTCACAATATAAGGCGGGATCATTTCTTGATAACCCGCTTTCACGTGGGTTTCGATCATCAAGCGGATGAGCGCGCGCTCGAGCTGCGCCGCAAGCCCCTTTAAAAAAACAAAGCGCGCTCCCGTAACCTCTCCGGCCTTTTTGAAATCCAAAATTCCCATCTTTTCGCCGATTTCATCGTGTGCCTTGGCGGGAAATGGAAGCTCTTTGGGGGTTCCCCAGCGCCTCACCTCGACATTGCCGCTCAAATCGGTTCCTTCCGGAACGGAAGCGTGCAAAAGGTTGGGAATTTCATACATAAGAAGACTAAGCTTCGACTCGATATCTCCCAATCGCTCATCGAGGCTCTTAATTTCCGTCGCAACGGCCTTCATCTCTTCCATTAAAGGAGCTGTGTCTCCGCCGCTTTTCTTTAGCTTTCCAATCTCCTGAGAAGCGGTATTGCGCTTTGCCTTCAACGCTTCCACTTTTTGAATGGACTCCCGTCGCTCCTTGTCCATCGCTACTACATCCGACACCACGGGAATCAAGTTGGATTTATTTCTCTTCTTTAGGGAGGCTTCGACAACCGCGGGATCGGCAACTAACGTTTTCAAGTCAAGCATGGGGATTACTCCTCGATCATCATCTGCTGAATGAGACCCTTGATGGTCGCGGCATCCCGGGCGGCGGGATTTCGATTGAGGTAAGCCTCAAATTCGCGCACGCCTTCTTTGTCGCGTTGCATGGCATAGTACACGTAGCCGAGCTCGCGATGCAACTCAGGGTCCGAGTTATCAATCTCAAGCGCTAGCTTGATAGTACCTTCGGCGCTCTCCGGTTTATTTTGCGCTCGATAACAACGTGAGAGAAGAAGGTAGCCGCGGATTTTGTCATAGAGAAATTCTGGGGCCTTGCTCAAAGACGGAAGATTCGTCACCTCCGTCAATTCCGTCACCGCGAGATCGAACTTTTCATAGCCCATATAGAGCTCGGCAAGCTCCAGGCGGTATTTTACATTCTGAGGATTCATCGTTACTTCTCTTTTCATCGCCGCCATTGCCTGATCTTTCAGCCCCCTTACCTCGTAGATCTTGGCTAGCATTCGCTGAGTGCCGGGATAGTTCGGCGTAACCCCCGCCAAGAACTTTAGGACCTCCTCGGCTTCAGCAAATTTTTTCATTTGATACAGAAGCTCGGCCGCCTTGAAAAAGCCCTCGCTATTGCGCCGATCGAGAAGAGAAGCCAGGCGGAATTCCGCCACCGCTTTATCTAGCTCCCCAATCGCTTCGAGGCTTTTCGCAAGTGACATGCGAACCTTACTGGCGCGGTTATCAATATCGAGCGATTGGTGATAGTAGGTGATCGCGCGGCGAAACTCTTTATTAGCGGCATATACCTCACCCAAGATCCAATACAGGCTGGCGTTTTGCGGCTCGGAATCAATAAGGCTCCGCACGAACTTCACGGCAAAATTCTTTTCGTAGTTTGCTACTTTCAACTTTAACCATTCAGCTAAAGCATCGTAGTTTTGCGGATCGAGCGTGTAAGCGGAATAGAAAAACCGAATGGCTTCTCGGGCTCCGTCTTTCTTGAAAAGAAGCCGCAGGAGGCCTGCGTAATAACTAATTTCCGAGTCTGCCGGATTGAGTTTTGCTGCCTTCAAAAACTGATTCAGAGCTTCCGCATAGTCTTGGCGCTTGTAATAGTGCTTTCCTAAAGCCACAAAAGTGCTCGCCTCATTCGGAGCCAACACCGCGGCCTGGTTTAAGTGCTTTAACCCTTGGTCGAGGTTGTATTGCTCGGTCTCGAGCATCCCGAGCTTGATATGCCCGAGCGCTAGCTTGGGATCGACATCCAATGCTCTTTGGTAGAGATTCATTACCCGTCGATAATCTTCATAAGAGTTCGCCGTCTGCTCGGAAACTTCGCCTAATCGAATCAAGGCCGTCCCATCCTTTGGATCGGTGAGATAGGCTGCTTGAAAAAACCGAATCGCCTCACCGAATTTTTTTTGCTTCAGTAGGGCCTCTCCCTGTTGCGAGAAGTACTCTCTCGAATACTCGGTCTCATCAGCAAGGCTCTGGAGTGCTGCCTTATCCAGTTTCAATCCCTTTACCTTTGCTTTCAACTCCGAGGCGCTCGGATCATAAAAATAGGCGAGACGAAAACTTTCTTGGGCCTTTTCGGAAATGCCTTCGTCTTCATAAAGAAGGCCGAGTCGGTAAAACGCTTTGGAAGGAACCTCCTTGAGAGTGAAGCGAGCCAAGCGACCACAGGTCTCGTAAAGTCCCTTCGCCTCTTTTGCCTGTCCTTGTAATACCGCAAGATCAGCGAGCGCTAGATAGGCGTCCGGATGGAGCGGGTTTAACTTCAATGTTTCCAACGCCTCCGTTCGAGCCCTTGAGAGATCCTTTATTTCCAATGCAACCTTTGCCATGAAAGCGTGCGATCGAGCCAAATTGGAGTCCGCCTTGATAGCATCCTCGAGTGCGAGCTTCGCCCCGGACACATTCCCGGACGCCCAATGGACGTCGGCCATCAGGATGAAGTTTTCTGCGTTTACCGGATCTGCTTCGCTGGCATTCGCGGCGAGCTGATTTGCTTCCTCAATTTTGTTTTTTGAAAGAGCCACGAGGGCTTCTGCTCGATAAAACTGCGCTGAGTGGGGATCGGTTCCCCTCCCCCTTTCGATGGACCGTTGGATTTCGGTAAGGAGCTTTGCTGGGTCGCTGGTTGTCGCGAGCAAGTGCGCCGCTGTCTGAGCGATTCTTCCAAGCACAACGGCATTGCTTTCGTCGAGACTGAGCGCGCTTCGATAAACGGTCAAAGCACCCGCATAGGCCAGCTGGGTATCCGAAGCGGATAGGGAGTCGCCCTCTTCCAATAAAGACTTTATTTTGTCAGGAATACTGTCCGTTGTGCTCAGAATTTGGCTGGAGGGTTTTTCAAGATCAAATTCTGAAAGCTCCGCTGCGGGGTTTTTTCCGCCTTTCGTCAGCTGAAATAGAAGGACAAGCAGAACGATCAATAAGGTAATTCCAAGCCACCGCCGTGCGGGTGGCCTGGGGAGCTCTGGCGTGGGAGCCGGAGCATCCGGAGAAAGGCCAGGCTGAAAGTCGAGGCGCTTGGTCTTTTCCATTTCCAGAGGAAGGTTGGGCTCCTCTGGCGGGAGATCAATCTTAATAAGATCGGTTCCTCTTTTTTCGAGCTCTGTTTCAAGGGCCTCAGTGGCCGCAGCTGGCTCGAAAACCTGTTCTTCTTTTCCGAAGAGCTCTTCAATCAGAGATTGGTGAATGGTGGCACCCTTTACACCTTCTTCTCCAAGGTGGTGGGTTTTTCCGTCTTCCTTTTCAGATTCTTTCGCCGCCCGAGTCCGGTGTACCTCTCCCTGACGGGTAGCGCGATCGGAAAGTGACTCGCTTGGATCTGCCGGAGCCTGTGGCTCTTCCTCTGGCTCACCAGGAGCATGGTAGTTTTTTTGGTAGAGGCGCTTTAAAAATGCATCGTAAAAATCCGGGTGCGCGGCAAGCTTGTGCCATCGATCTTCGCCTGGTTTGGCAATCTCCTCTTCACCCGTCAGCTTTCCGGAGCGAATCCGCTTCAGGATTTCGGACTTGGAAAGGGTTCCTTCCGCTTCGTGTCGTCGATTACGGACCCGAAAGGAGGGGGTTTTCTTGCCGGCAGCCACCCCATTATTTTACCAGAGCTGGTGGGTAGACGCTGGGGAGTTGTGTTGAGATAATAAGGTCTTCTCTATGCACTCCATCGACAATTGGTGGGTTGGGATTCTCACCTACCTTCCCTTTCATTGCTTGCACATTTTTGTCTGGAGACTTATTCCACCGCGGCGCGATGTTTTGGAGTTGGTCTTGTACCTTCTGATTCTTCCGCTGGCGCTGGGTCTACTTTGGGTGGGCCTTGGGGGTAGCTTGAGCTGGCCGCAAGCCCTCCTGCACTTGCTGCTTGCCGTCAATTACATTGCCATTTACCCCGCTTTCCAGGCAAGTTCCCCAACAGTCCGCTTGATCTGCCTTCTGCTCGATCACCCTTTGGGCCTCACGCCAGAAAAGACGGAAGAAACGATGAGGCAAATTACCGGGGTAGATCATCGCATCCAGGATCTCTCCAAATCGAGACTCCTTTTTAAGGGACCCAGAGGCGAATGGAAGCTGAGTTTCTACGCGCGGATAATCGCCCGCTTCTTCTTAATTTATCGACGATCCTTAGGCCTTGAACAGGGGGCGGGCTGATGAGCTCGCCTTCTTTGTTCATTCTCCTTTTTACGCCGCTTTGGTGCTTTTTGCTCCACGCGATTGCAAACCGAACGATCTGGGGAAAGCCTCTCCCCCGCCAGCAGCTCACAACACTTTGTTGCCTTCTCGCAGTCCTCGGAGTGGATGGCGTGACGGGGGTGTTAGATTTTTTTCTTGCCCAGGCAGGCGGTGAACAGTTGCCCTTTGTCACTCTCATTGCTCTTCTCTTCGCTCACGTCTATTTCCACCTTTTCAACATGAGTGAAACGGCAAGACGAATCCGCATCCTATTGAGCGTCTATCGCGGTATGCCTGTCTGGGACCCTACTTACGATGATCTCTCGATGATCCGAGTAAGGCTCAAGCGATTAAAGGCATTGAATCAGGTCTATGTGAGGTACGACAGGCTTCTGGCGAGGCGAACCTGGTTCACTTTCGTGTGCAGGATAGTGCTTTTTCAGGAGAGGCTTATCTTTCCGAAAAGATTTCCGCCGAGGTTTAAGAAGACTTTGATCCATGAACCCGCATGAAGTTTACCGCGAGTGCTGCAATCCTTTGAAGATTTCCCAGAACATCTAGGTGAACGGAAGAGGTTTCCAGCGTCTCTTTCACGCCTCGGTGTAGGCGCTGCATGTGCTGCTCTGTCAAATCGAACATAAGATCTTCCACTTGAGAGTGCAATAACTTCACGCGCGCCTCAAGCGCCGGGTCTTTAGCGTTAAAGAAGGCGGTGGAGAGGCGGAGCAGCTCGACCACTTTTGCATGGTAAACCTTGATCTCTTCCCACCCCTCTTTTGAAAAGACATAGCCCTTACGAATATTTTTTCTCACTAGATCCACGATATTCTTGTCGACGATGTCCCCGATGCTCTCAAGATCGTTCGTTCTTAGGAGCAACTCAAATTCTTTTTGCACCTGCTCGGGCGCCATTTCCTTCTGACTCAACTTTGTTAGGTAGAGCTTGATGCCTTTGTTCAAGAAATCTACGATGGCATCCATTCCCTTCAATGCTTCAATTTCTCGATCGTTGCCCTTGTGAAATAGGACCACACACTTTTCCACCATTTGCTCGACCGTATCAGAAAGTCTCAGGATTTCTCGTTGTGCTTGCGCAAGGGCTAGCTCGGGCGTGTTCAAGCTCCTGGGATCTAGATAGAGGTAGGTAAAAGGCCCACTTTTTTCATCGCTCGAAATCATGTTTCGAACAACTCGAACCCCTAGTGGAATGAAGGGAAAAAAGATCACGGCTAGGATCACGTTGAAAAGAGTATGGCTCATCGCAATCTGCCGGCTCACGTCCGCGCCGGAAACGTAGACAACCAGCTGCGCGAAAGGCTCCAGTAGGATGAAACCCAACACCACCCCTAAAAGCTTCAGGAGCAGATTTCCAAGTGCCGCTTGCTTGCCGAGTGCGCCAGCGCGAAGGCTCGCGAAAAATGCGGTGGCCGTGGTTCCTAGATTGGCCCCCATTACCCAGGGAAGCGCCTCCACTATTCCTCCTTTTTGACTCACCATCATGGACATGACAAAGGCGACGGTAGCCGAACTACTGTGAATTACCGCGGTCAGAATGGTCGAAATGAGGAGAGAAACCACCGGCCGATCTCGAAAATAGGCGACAATGTACCGAAAGAGTTCGTTTTGCTGAAGCGCCATGCCGGCCTGGACGACGAGACTAAGGGAAAAAAACATCATCCCAAGGAATAGGAGGCTTCTAGCGATGCGTGTAAGACGATCGCTCACGGAAATCCATTCCACGGCAACGGCGCCTGCAATTAAAATCATCCCCCACTCGGAAATGCGAAATGCAAAGAGGTGAACGATGAACGTCGTTCCGATGGAAGCGCCAAGAGTAACAGAAAAAACCTGCGCGAGAGAAAGCAGGCGGGCATTTGCTAAACCGACCAGCATGACGGTAACAGCGCTGCTGCTGCTCAATAGAAGCGAGAGCCCAATTCCCAAAACAATACCGGCCAATCGATTGTCCGCAAAGGCGTTGATCCAAACGCGGAAGCGCGAGCCCGCAACATACTGGACACTCTTTGAGAGCTCCTCGATTGAGTAGACTAGTAAGGCGGATCCGCCGAGTAATGTTGCAAATTCAGGACTCAATTTGTCTCTACCTCATCCATTAAGAATCGCCCGAACAAATGGCTTTGGCTCAAAGAGAACGAGATCGTCTAATCCCTCGCCGACGCCGATAAACTTGATCGGTAGCTTGAGCTCGGAAACAATCGCTAAAATAGCGCCGCCCTTTGCGGTCCCATCGAGCTTTGTGATAATTACACCGGTTAGATCTAAAGTTTTTTGAAACTCACGCGCCTGTTGGACGGCATTCTGTCCCGCAGTACCATCAATAACAAGCCAAGTTTCATGGGGGGCTTCGGGAATTACTTTTTTTATCACCCTATGAACTTTTTTGAGCTCGTCCATCAAATTTGTTTTCGTATGCAGGCGACCCGCCGTATCCAATAAAACAATATCCATTCCTCGGGCCTTTCCGGCCGAGACGGAATCAAACGCAACCGCCCCCGGATCTCCTCCCTCGCGCCCTGTTACGAACTGGGCCTGAGATCGATCGGCCCAAACTTTCAGCTGAGAAATGGCGGCAGCGCGAAAAGTATCGCAAGCCCCCAAAAGCACTTTTTTACCCCGTCCCGATAATTGGTGCGCCAACTTTCCAATCGTCGTGGTTTTACCAGCACCATTCACTCCCACTACACTAATCACATAGGGCTTGGGCCAGCTACTCTCAGGTAAAAGTCCATGCGACAACCCGGAAAGGAGCCCCTCACTCTCCTCGAGAATCAGGTCCTTTAGCGAATGATCGCGATCCTTGGGAAATCTAGCTTTCAAGCGACTGAGTAAAAGGGCCGCCGTCGAGGTTCCCACATCGCCCTCGAGTAAAGCTTCTTCGAGAGCCTCCCATTCCTGCGCTGGGATATCATTACCGGTGCCGATTCCGACAAACCTAGCAAGACGGCCCACAAGATTTCCGCGAGTCTTGGAGAGCTTGTCCTCTAAAGTCGCTGTGGGCTTAGCGGACTCGATTATCGGCGTTGGTGCCTTGAGCTCGGGGGGTGGGGGGGGAAGAGATCGGCGACGAGAAAGAAAGACGCCCCCGGCGACGACCAGAACAAAGACAAGAACCGCAACGAAAATCCAGATTTCCATTTCCTCTTATTACCTGCTGCCAAGCCCCCCCTCAAGTTTCAATGAGGGGTTCAGGGGAAGGCACTTCGACCGGAGTCGTTTCCGGCGTCTGACTGCTCTCAAGATGTCGATAAATAGTTCGAGGGTGGACGCCCAAGAGCCTCGCCGCAAGCTTCTTATCCCCTTTGGTCGAGCGAAGGGTTTCATCCATCATTAGGCGCTCGACTTCCCGAAGGGGCAGACCCACCGGAATCACCATCGTCTTCTGTCTTTGTTTTCCGCCGATTTCAGGAGGCAAATCCTCACGTGTGAGGATGCCGGATCGGTTCAATACCACGAGACGCTCCATCAGGTTTTGCAATTCCCGGATGTTTCCCGGCCATTGATATCCCATGAGGCATTCCAAGCCTTCCGGGGCGAGAAGGGGGATGGATCTCCCGTTCTTCTTCGCCGCATCCTCAATGAATTTCTGAGCTAGCAACGGAATATCCTCTGATCTTTCCCGCAGCGAAGGGACCTTGAAGTGAATTACGTTAAGGCGGTAATAAAGATCTTCCCTGAATCTTCCGTTTTGAATGGCGGACTTGAGATCCGCATTCGTAGCACTAATCACGCGTGTATCAATCTTTAAGGTTTCATTACTTCCGAGCCTTTCGAACTCGCCCTCGTGGAGAAAGCGCAGAAGCTTCGTTTGAAAGGTAAGAGGGGCTATTCCTATTTCATCCAAAAAAAGA
>JAHFAF010000173.1 GCA_023250715.1 Pseudobdellovibrionaceae bacterium
AGTCCTAGTCGGCCAAAATTTTGCCCAGGGCAAAATTTAGTTGATAGCATGAGTAGAGCGCATGAGAGGAAAGACAAGAAGGCAGGGACATTGTGGGCAAAATTTTCCTCTATCAACTCATGCTATCAACACAGCGGTTTTTGATGATTGAGAAAACTCCCGATTCAAGCAATCAACTGACTTAATAAGACCGGTTAGCATTTTGGAAATCTCTACCAATGCCGCGTGGTATTTGGAGCAGGTACTTTCGCTCAGCAACCTCTTCGCCTTCAGAACCTGCAGAATCGGCACGCATTCAAAGGCGGATCCGCGAGCAATCCAAAAGAATTGTCGCTTCTCCGCCTTGTGCCAACGTCCATTCCCTTCGGCGATATTGAGAGCTACCGAAAGTGACGCTCGGGTCAGTTGGTCAATGAGTGAATCTGAAACCCGACCCTTGACCGACTTCGCAATTCCATCACTTTCGGAAATCCAATTTAGTGCCTTTTGATACACATCCAACTTTTCAAAAGAAAAAGCCAAAAATGCCTCCTTGGAGGACTATCAGGAAGGCATGAGCAGATTTCAAGAGGCAGGAGAGAGCGTGTTGCCGGCCAAAATTTTCCTCTATCAGCTCATGCTATCCGTCTTCTTTTTGCGAACCTTTTCATGCGACGAAATAGTTGTCCGCAGAAAAATGCGCTTGTGCCAGAAATATTTTCTTAAAAAAGGAAAGATTATTAATTTCATAGAATAACAGTATCGCTCTTTTGTAGTCATCGACGTCGACGCTGCGAAGCGATAGTGGAAATACCCCCCCGGCTAAAAGGAGTGCGTTTCCCAGGACTCTTGCAGTCCGTTTGTTGCCATCTTCGAACGGTTGAATGTAGCTGGTGAGTAAAATAGCTTGTGCCGATTTGGAAAAAGTAAATGGCTCATCATTAATGAGAACACACATTTTCTCTATCGCTTCCCGTATCTGATGTTCGTTGTCGAGCGGCCGATACTGGGATCCCGTAATACCCACGGGTGTTTTTCTCAATAAGGCTTTGATTTCGAGTTCCCCCACTAAGATTTTATGTACTTGTTCTATTAACGGAATAGTCAGCTTCTTAAAATCAGTGGCATTCTCACGAATAAATTTCAGCGCATTCTTATGATTCAAAATCATCGTTGCTTCTTCTCTTTTTTTTCCCTTTGCCTCAATACCGTCTCGAATTAGTGTTTCGGTTTCCAAAAGAGAGTAGGTATTTCCCTCAATGGCAGAAGATTTCCACGAGAATTCCACGGTCACTCTTTCCCATTCCTTTTGTAGAATGGTGTCGCTCAGCTTTTTTTCGGCTGCTTGATAGTTTTTAGTTAAAAGAGTGAGCGTTTTCTTCTCACTGGGGCTGAAGATGGGCGCATTAGAGAAAAGAGAAAAAATTTCGAAATTGAATCGAGGAATGACGGTTCGCGAGTCGGCGTCAATTTGAAAGTACGACGTAACATCTACGGGTAAAAAAAGTTTTCCCTTCGCGGTGAGGGCGTAAGTAGTGGCTCGGGCCCGCCCCTGCTGAGAAATGTACCCGGCGTCCATTAGCGGCCTGAGATCGCGCGAAAGAGTGGCCTGGGAAATTTTCTCCGACGCTTTCAGTTCTTGGAGAATCAGGGGTGCCGTCATCCCTTGGGTGGAACTGGCGATCAGATGAGTAATAGCAACTTGTCTTTTGGTTAATGTTTCTAGCATGTTATAAAGTATCTATTCATTATAATAGCCGAATCCCACCAAAATGAATAGATACTCACTATTAGATGAATAGATTAGTTTTTAATTATATAATTTCAATTATTTATATCTTAATCAGTGTCCTCAGGGAAGCGCGTCACATTTCATCTTTTAAATGCGGCACGCGCGCCGCCGGCACTCGCTCCGCCACCCGTGCTCCCGTTCCCTCCGTTCGGTCCCCCTCCTGCGGCGGCGGGCGTGTCATTCTTGGCGTCGGCGAGCTGTGGAGCGGTCTGCGCTGCTTCGAGCTTTTGGGTCGCTTCGGTCGCTCCCTCGCCTGCGGCTTTTCCCTCAGTGGCAGATTCCCTTAGAGCATTCTGCGCTTGGGTCGCGGATTTCTCGTCAATTCCGTTCGCAGCTTTCATGAGGGCATCCCTACTCGATTCCAAACGTTCAATGGATTTTTGAAGGCGAGTTTTCGCACTATTGAAATTGTTCGCCTCAGTGCTGGCAAATTGAGGAACAGCTCTTTCATTCAGGCCTTTCAATTGGTCTTTGAGACCTTGGATCTGATTATCTGCGTTTTTCGCGTCGTTAGCTAAACGTCCTCTGGCTTCATTGCTTATCCCGTCGAAGCCGATCATGAGCTTGCCGTCTTTCATCCCTGTAACGACCCTATGGGTTTCACCTGTTGAGGTATTTCTAGTGTTGATGTTTACGCTTCCATCCGGGCCCCGTATCAATGAATTGAAATCCGTATTAAGGCCAGTTGCGAGCGTGAGCGTGGGGCCATTCGCGCCTTGGATTAGGTTAATCTTGGTGTTCATGATGGTCGCTCCACCTGAGCCGAGGGCGAAAGTATCACTGTTACCGACCTGAGAAAGCTCTCTATTTACTCGGAGAAGATCCGGGACGCTAGCAACTGAGTTCCTACGTTGTTGTGTCCCGTCGGGGACTCTCTCTAATCTGGGTGCTTGGGGAGCGGTTCGGGGCGGGGTTGCTGGGGGGGGTGCAGTGCCGGGACTCGCAGCCCAAGAACTGCAGGCGACAGTGATGATATCGAATGCTCGGCTTCCTACACTCGGACCGGGAATGGAGCCACTGACGGGAACGTTCACGTCGGTTACCATTTCGTCGAGTTGGGCTCCTCCGTGAGCCAGCAAAAAATTGGAAAAACACACGCCGAGCAGAAAGAGTCTGTTAGCCGATTCCATGAGAGCACCCCCACCCATTGCACTCAATCTGCAAAATGAAAGCCTGGCGCGGGAGGAGCCATTTTCATGCGTGTGAAAAAGTATTCTGCGAGGCTTCGCTAGTCGTTTGAAAAGGAAAGCGTACAAAAGTGACCAAAGTTTCGACGAATTGCCTGTATTCTCGGTATACAGTTTCCTCTACGTGAATTCGCTGGGTTAGATT
The DNA here is from genome assembly GCA_023250715.1 of Pseudobdellovibrionaceae bacterium. Classification (GTDB taxonomy): domain Bacteria; phylum Bdellovibrionota; class FAC87; order UBA2466; family UBA2466; genus JAHFAF01. The sequence continues at coordinate 3,104 of JAHFAF010000173.1, forward strand.
GTTTCCTCCGAACTCAGGTTTCAGGCTGACCAAAACTTAGTGATTATTCGTGCTTCAAATCACGGAAGGGCATTTGCATGACTGAGGCCTATGGTGCGGCTTCTGGGCTTACTCAGCTTTCTCTCTCTATTCGCTATCCCAGCACTCGGCGAAGATCTCTCCTATGAAACCGTGCTCCCTGAAAACGTACGAAGCGAGGCGCTGGCGGCTCTTCGAAAAATTCCATTTGATGAAAAACGCCTAGCTAGTAAGCCCTCCTTACTCTTCATGTCGGGAGAAGTGAGAAATCTAGTGAAGAAAGAGCGGATGCTATTAAGGGCGCATTTCTTTCCTGGGCCGCGCTTTGATACTTGGCTCTTACGCCATTCGGGAGAGGGAAAGGGATTTGATTTTTCCCGCTGGAATCTATTCGCCATTCTTGTAGATAAAAAAAGCTCTCCCAAAAAATCTTATTTTCTTGAATTTCGATCGGAGCCGATTGCGGTGGGAGCGCTCCCCCAGCCGAAGATGTTTACTGCAGCCTGTTTCTCCTGCCATGCGAGCGGCCCGCGCGTAATGCGACCGGAGGTCTCCTCGCTCGTTCCAGCGTTGGGAAAACCTGAGTTGGATCGCCTGAGAAAGTGGAATGAGGTGATTTCCTCTTACCGAGCGGTAGAGACCTATTTCCTTCCTCACGAGCCCCTCACCGCGCCGGAAAGGCTATTTGCCTTCGAGCAGCTTCGTCACCGTGCCTGTGTGGCGTGCCATGATGGTGCCTCGGGCGTGCGCGCTCCGCTACTTCGGTTGCACGGAAAGCTTATCGATGCGCTGATACGATCTTCGCAGACGATAGAAGGCTTCTATGTAAAAGCGGATCCCCATTGAGGGGCGATCATGCCCATGGGGGACAGCCTCACGCCGGAAGAGATTGTCTGTCTGAGTGATTGGACAAAGAGAAAGTTTGGCCAGAAGCCCCAGCCGGGCTGTAACGAAAAGGGGGAAATAACCGCGTCCAAGGGAGTCGCATTTGCGGTGAATAGCGCTCGATCGTGGGTTCGCGCGAACTCGCGGACTCCGGTCTCAGAGATAAGTATCAAAGGAATGCATCTTTCGGGAGAGGTGGAATGTGCCAATGGCGACTGCCGGGGCGAGATCCGGGCGGATTTGAGAAAACTCAGTTCAGGAATTCGGTTGAGAGATAGTCATATCAGGGATCTGTTGAAGGTGACCGAGGGTCCTTTTCTCATTGGTAATTTGTCGGGAGCGCGGCTTTTAGAAAGGGAAACGCCAGCGCGGCTCGCGCTGACTCTTGCCGGAGGGGAAGCTCAATATTCCGTCATGCTTCAATGTGAGGATCAAGGACCGTGGCGGCGCTGTGAGATCAAGCCCTTCAAGATCCAGCTGGATCGGCACGAGGTGAGGGCACCGAGCTTTCTCTCGATTAAAGTCGAGAATGAGGTAGTGGTTCGGGGAGAGGTCTTCTTCGAGGAACGGCGATAGTAATAGGAAAAATTCGGGCACAACACTTCTACAACCATCTGCTCCTAGGATGACATCTAGAGAGCTGTAGCAAACCAAATTCATTCCCGGTTTGGTTCGAATCGCTTCGGGAGCTCTTACAAATGGGTGTTCGTCGGCTTTTGGCAGAGGTGGAGATTGCCGAAAGTCGACGAACACCCTTTTAACGTTAACAACCTAAGGCTTTGCAGAGGGCTGCGGTGTCTTTCGCGAAAAAGACGGTCGCGAATTTTCCGTTCACGCCGAAAGCGTCGGTTGCTTCGATGTTTACTCCAGCCTTCGCTACTTTTCCCAGGAGCTCGGCATAAACACCCGTTCGGTCGTCCCCTTCCGCGTAGACTGCGTCGTCCAGCGTGGGTTTTCTTCCCATCTTCGTGAGCACGTCCTTCGCTTTTGTGGTGTCGGCGGCGTAGAAGTGGGCCTGCGCCTGGCCGGGACCCATTTCGTAAGCCCAAGAAGCAAGAATATTTATCCCTGCTTCCTTAAATGCGCTGTAGACCTGGCTGAGAGAGCCGGCCTTTGCGTCGAGGGGAACGGTGAGCGTTGTAATCTTTTTTACATTGGTAGCCATTTGATCTCCTTGGATTGTGGAAAGCGACAATCGTACCCTGTTTCTTTGGGAAGGAGTTAGCGCGCCTCTACAGAACGGCGATCCTAGACAGATTTAGTGAATGATCGCGAGGCGATCGTAAATCTTAGGCGAGGTCGACTTTATTTCATTGAGAATGTCCATCATGCGAATGGCCTGATTGTACTGTCCGCCTTCGCCGATGCCACCCCAGTGGAGGGCTCCCACGGCTCGGGCTACTCGCATCCATACGGGCGACCCGCTCGATCCGGCCATCGTGTCGCAGGAATGGGTAAACGTAAAACGATCCTCGGTGTGAGTAGGATTAGGGTCCACAACCTTGCATTGCTCACTTCTGTCGATGCTTTTAGAAAAGGTTCCCGCGAAACTTGCAAGAACCGCCGCTTCATTGGCTTCGAGAGTGCGATCGAGAAGGGGAGCTATCGGATATTTCACCGCCGCTTCAGCGTCGGACACGGAAAAAATGGCAAAGTCGAGAGATTTACTCTCGACGAGTAAGGTGGAACAACTCCAGTTCTTTTGATCGGTCGTTGAGATTCCGGGCTCGTAACCTAGATGAAAAAAAGTTTGGTTGCAGGGTTGAAAGTGAGCGCAGTGCTCATTGGTCATGAAGAGATCCTCGGCAATTCGAAAGGCTGAGCAAAAGCCCGCACCTCCCGATTCCATTCTCGCGACCGCTAGGGCGAGGGGATAGACATCGGAGCTTATCACCGTCTCAATCGTTTCCAGGTTGTTGGGTGCGATGATGGATCGTTCGTGAAACGCTGAGGCAAAAAGGGCAAAAAGAAGGATTTGCATTCTTTTATTTTAACATCATGTCATGCGAATGAAGGAGCGGTGCACGGTGCCTGGCTTCCAGATAAAGGACTCGATGTAGTAGTGGCAAAGAGAGAACGCTACGACTACCGCGTAAATTGTAAAATTCGTCGATAGAGCCAAGACGATTCCGATAGAGATCAAGGGGCAGAGAATTGCCACTGGAAGCCGCAGGAATGAGAACAGATTGTAAAAATAATTTCGCGGTTCATTGAAGGACCGGTTTTGATCGTGGGAGACATAGAAACAGAAAGCCGTGAGATCGTGAATCGAGCGGGGGATCAGATAGCCGATTAGAAAATAGTTCTGCCAGGCGCAAGTCCCCACTGCGACAAGCATGGCCCAATTGGCCCAGGTATACATCTTTCCCAGCGAGTTTGAACCTTCTCGAGCAACCAGAAAAGTAAGAACAAGGCATACTAAATTCCCGGCTACTACAAAACTTAGAAGAAGTGGATAGGGGATGAGGTTCGTAACGATGGCGGAGGGGAATAGGCAATGACCAGCAATAATCCCGACGGCAATGATAGACCATTTCCACAAGGTAAAATAACGGGATCGATTTCCAAGTAGCAGACCCGTGATCCCTACCTGCTGCGTAATCACGTGGAAAAAAGTGAGGCTGCGAAAAATTGGCTCGAATGTGGCGATCGAAATGAACTGTAAGAGAAAAAAGCTTCCGCCCAGGATGAGGGGAATTCCTAACGCCAGTTTCTTACGGTAAAACTTCAGGTAGTCCGTGTCTCCAAAGGAAAAAAAACTCGCCAGAATGTGGGGAAAGGGTACCAAAAGATAGACCGATCGAATGAGGCCGGAAAATTCAAGGTAGGGCTTGATTCTTCCTTCGAGGAGGAATTTATCCGCTAGAAAAACTGCGAAGAGGCCTGGGACCAGAAGGTAAAAGGAGAGAAGCACTTTGCGTGAGATTCCGATCGGCAAAGGCGTTGGGAGGGGCGAAATTTCTCGAGAACGAGCGACTGCTAGCATAAATAAAGCTCCGCTCACTTATCGGCAGGGAAATCGGATTGCTTTATAGGCTTTATAGGCGGATCGTCACTTTGATCAGGTCGGAATCTAAAGGCTAATGCACGGCCATCAAATCTGTGAGACCTGATTCAGTTGTAAATCGTTTCTGCTCGTTAACGAGGATTATCTGGAACCAAAGATCGGGTCTGGAATTCATTCTCCCCGGGGCGGCGATTTCCGGAAAGTCTGCACGGGGATAGACACGATTGATTCCGTCGGGAAATTCTTCCAGGGAATCGGTCCACTCTGGTTGGTAATGGTAGCGGGGCTCTTTCCGTGCTCGGGCCAGGTCATTTACCCGTCGCACGTAGCGCCCGAGAGCTGCTTGATATTTTTGTACGGCATGTTCGCGTACGCCTTTCTTCATAGAGGCCAGTGAGCGCACCACAAGGGGGTGAGCAAGCCAGTCGTTGAGAGGCAAGAAAAAGTAGGCTCTGGCATTGTCGCGAGGGTAATTAATCGGCGGCTGGATTGAGGAGTCGAGGCTGTCGACAAGATCCGGATCGATCTTCATGGCGATCGCTTTTTCCCGCAGGGTTGCGATCGAAGAAAGCACCCCCCGTTTTCCGTCTACGCTGTGGGGCAAGAACCGATCGAGATCGACCTCCGGCGTACCCGGTATTTTCTGGGGCAGGGACGAGAGATTTTCCTCTTGAGTGTTTGTTCCTCTTCCTTCGAGTCCTGTCATCGGAATAGGTCGGCCTGGGGGCAAGGTGGCTTGGCCGTAAGCGCCGCGGAGGCCCATACTCAGTCGCTTGAATACCGGCGGGATATTGGGGTCGACGTCGGGCTCGAGGTCTTTCTCCCGATCCCGGATGAGGATTCCATTCGAATTGCTCGAAACTCGGTCGAAGGTCTCTCGGGTAAGTAAGGTGATCGAGTATTGATTTAGCTTTTGCCAGTCTTGCATCCAGGCTTCTTGGGCCAAGTAGGCGTTAAGGTTCACTTGACCGCCAGGTTCCGCGAGGAGTTCGTAAACGCTGTTTTGTCGCACGACATTGGAGTCGTTTGCATCGCCCCAATACCCTACAAGAGCCCGGTAAAGTAATTCTCGGGCGATAGGATCGGTGACGGCTTGAATATCGGGCACCCAATGAACGTGCCCCCGCATTTTATCCAACATCTCCTCGAGCCGGGCATCTCCTTCTTTCGCTAAACCGACACGCAACCAAATGTGCTTCACGTATTCTCGCAGGTCTTTTCCTTTCTCGACGTGGCCCTGCATAGAGAACTCGAAGCCCGCGAATCGGTTCTCATCTCTCCATTCCTCCGCTAGTTGGTCGGAAATCATCTTGTCAAAGCGCGAGGTTTTATCCACCCAGGCCTCGGGAATTTTCCGTAAGGCGAGATTTGTCCCGTTTCTTCCGCGTCCTTGCAACAAAAGAAAAAGAGTGTTTTTTAGGTCTTCCCCGTTGAGCGACTCGAAGTTTTCCAGATAAGTCTTCCCGTTTCGGGTGACGAATTTCACTTTTGGGCTGTTTTCTTTGAGCTTCTCGAAATCTTTGGATTGTAGAATGGAGTCGGGAATCAGATTCTTTACCCAGGCCCCCGTTTCATCTTTTCCATAAAGTGCAAAAAGCTTTCGAAAATCTGATTTGGCGAGCTCCTCGAATTTGTAGTTGGAGGACGCGAACATCAGAAATCGCCCGACATCCTCCTGGAAGTCCATGAGCAGGGTACGAAGGGAGCTGTGTTCCCATTCAGTGCCAAGAGTTCGCCTGACGTACGCGCAAATTGGCGATTGCGCGCGTGCCGGCAGCGCTAAGATCGCGATAAGAAAAAGCTTGGGCAGAGTAAAGCACATCTAGTCCGCATCGGAAAAAGTGGAAGTTTTCTTTAATGTTTGTAATTACCCGGCGACTTTGTCGCCGCACCTTTCCCCAGCGAAAATGTCGCCCCCTACTAAACTTAAGCCTTTGAAACTCAACTGAGTTTGGGGGCGCAATGGAAGAGGGGATCTTCA
>JAHFAF010000516.1 GCA_023250715.1 Pseudobdellovibrionaceae bacterium
ACCAGAGCGATTGTTAACAACGGTCTAGTTGAAGACAAGAACTTTTTTCGACGGATCACGGGAGTGTCTTAACTTTTTGTCTCACCAAAGGGGTGCACCCCATGTTCTTCTCGACGAAGGATCTCAGCCCTCATGTCGTCGAGATCGACCAGGAGCTGCCCCGTATTCCATGCCTCAACGGTCAACGCTGGTATCAATCCCATCCAAGTCATCCGGGCGGCGGTCAGTTCCAGGGCTATGCGGTCTGCAATGGCTGAGTTGAGCATACGGATAGACTCTTTTGCAGAAAGCAACCACTCGACTTCAGACTCAACCTCTCTTCCGAGTGCCGTGGCTATGAAGCCGTACAGGACTTCAAGTGACTTAGCGCTATGTTGGAACACCTGTGTGTGACGCAAGGCCCATGGTAATGAGCCAATCTTAATTCCGTCGAGGTAAGCGAAGACTTTCCCCCCTTTCTTGAAGCCACCAAGGATGTCGTTCAAAAATCCGTCCCATTCATAACGCACCCATTCGGAGGCTAGATTGTCAGAGGAAGTTCCCACCGCCACAAGTACTTTCGAAGAGTCCAAAGCATCGTCAATTGTGCGCTTGTATTCCGCAGCGCCGATCCCTTCCAAGGTTATGTCGCTGAAGAACACGTTAAGCCCGCGTGAGGATAAAAAGCTATACACCTCTTGGGCAATCTGGTAGTCACGCGACACTTCTGCTTCCCGACCGGTGTGTCTATAAGAAATGAAGACTTCGTATTCCATTCGACGGCTGGACAACGCTACAGGTTGATCTCATTCAGGAAATCTTTTCTTAAAGTCATCAGTCTCTTGCGTCAATCCGATGCTGTGCAAGCGATTCGAGCGAATGAGCATCTTGTGTTCCTCTTCAGTAATTTTCCCCGCTTCAAATGCGCGAGTAAATTCTTGCCCTAGTGCGGCCCTTCTCTTCAACGCTTCCGTTAATGCCTGGACGTCGGGAAACTGCCCTTTCTTTGGGATCGGCAATCTGCTTTCTGCCTCACGTAATCGCTCGAAGGTCGAGTCGGATTTTCTCCAGAATGGCATCTTACCTCCAAGAATAGTTAGTTAACGGAACTATTATTCAATCCACATTCATTCATTCGTGGTGATCCTCATCTAGCGAGCGACGAACGTCATAGTTGACCGGGCGCGGCGATTAGCAAGAACGTCGAATCCGCCGAGCAAGTTAAAGAACGCGCACCACCATCATCGTCCTCGCTGCGCTTCTCTATCTAATTGGAAGGGGCCCAAGAGTCGGCAAGCCGACGAATGATAATAGCCCAGCAGTTCACTGCTGGGATTAGCGGCAAACCGAAACGCAGTCCGTGAAGCGGACGAATGAAAGAGTATCACCACCATCGGCACTTCAGCCGTCCGCTTCACGGACTTGGCCGTGAAACCATCGCTTTTCCCAGCGATGAATCGCTGGGCTATTGTCGGTCGTCCGCTCGAGCGGACTAGCTGAGTTCTACTCCGCTTTCTCGAGCCACCCTTGTGCGAATCGCCTATCGGCGTCCTAGCGTCACGTCGACCGGGCGCGACGATTAGCAGCAACGTCGAAGTCATCGCACAAGTCAAAGAACGTGCCGCCAGCGTTCCTGTCAGACGGTTTGTTGGGCTGATCCACGGTTTGGCAGCCTTTTCCTTTTCAACACTCCCCTATCTGATTCTGCGATTATGCTGACAAGGAATTCATGTATAGGTTTCAATGTTTGGTCCGTTTGCGCCTTTAGAGAGTCTTGGGATTCGTAAGCCACCGTCCTAAGATCATTACCCATCATAGCAGTTTGGTAACCGGCCCTACGGGATTGATAAGACATGACCGCACGCTGTGTGTTTTGAATAAACTTGTCATAAGCTTCGTCTTGGTTCTCCTTCAATGTTTCGATCGTTTGTGTGAAGAACTCATATACTTCAGGGTGATAGCCGTATAATTCAACATAAGCTATCTCTATTTGTTCGTCTATTATTTTGCTAGAAACCTCTGTGCGAGCTTCGCTAAGTTTCTTCCAGAGAAAATCCCTCGCAGCTATTACGTCAAATTCCTTTGGCAGCATTTCGCTCGTTTCGACAAACAGAGGTTGAGTAGACTGGAATAACCACAAGGAGAGCTCTTGCCATCGTTCCAGTTTCGCCAGAGTTGTTGCCGCTGCATTTCTGATTCTGTCAGCTAGCTCCTTGGTGCGCATTTCTCTGTCCTTTTTCCAAGCCCTCAGAAAAGCCAGCGCTGAGATAAATATTGACAATGAGGTCAATATATCCCCGATCTTGATCTCTTTGACGATTGTAAATTCAGGTAGTGCCATAGTTCTTGTGACCAGCATTCACTTAAAACCGAACTACTAAGCATTCATCAAAACTGCTTCATGAGACCATCACTCCGGTATTCTACATCTAGTTAATCCTTTTCACTGTGGCAGTCGAATCGTAAATACCGAGCCGCCTTCAGGAGCATTTGCGACGGTCAGAGTGCCGCCGTGTTCAGTAACCACGCGATGGGCTAAGGCCAGGCCGATGCCGTGGCCTTGGGTTTTGGTCGTGAAGAATGGAATGAAGATCTTCTGCAAGTCGGTAGCTTCAATGCCATCGCCCGTGTCCTGAATGGAAATTGTTGCCCACTGTTTGCCTTGCTCGTTTGCGATTGAAGTGCGAATGGTCACTCGTCGATCGGACTTGTCGTTGGGAATTGCTTCAGCGGCGTTGCGGAGGCGATTTAGGAGTGTCTGGCGGAGCATGCGTGTGTCGGCCTGAATCTCAAGACTCTTCGTTATTGAGCCCTCCCTGACGGTCGGGCTACTGCCCCGCTCAGCG
>JAHFAF010000174.1 GCA_023250715.1 Pseudobdellovibrionaceae bacterium
GGGGCAAAGAGGGGGATGTAGTTGTCGTAGCTTTTCGACATCTTCCTTTCCCCATCCGTACCCATCAAAAGGGGGGTTTCTTGATTTAAAGGCTTGGGCTCCCGGAACACTTCTTTTCCGACGGCGTTATTGAAAAGCTTTGCCATATCGGAGGCATATTCCAAGTGCTGGGTCTGATCCGCTCCGACCGGCACAACTTCGGCGTCGAAAGTTACAATGTCGGAGGTCATCAGGACGGGATAATAAAAGAGGCCGGCCGTGGGTTTTTTCCCATTAGCCAGCGCATCCTTGTAAGCGTGGGCCCTTTCGAGAAGGCCAACCGCTGTTGCACAGCTAAGGTACCAAGCAATTTCCTGGATCTCGGGAAAGTCGCTTTGGAGGATGAGGGAGTTTTGCCCCGTTTGGTAGCCGTAAGCAACGAAAGCCGCGAGCATCGGAAGCGAATTTTTGCCAGGTTCCAAGATTTTTGCGCGGTCCGTAAGCCCATGCCAATCCACACACATGAGGATGACTTCGTGATTGGCGCTCTTAGAGAATTCGATGCAGGGCTTGATAGCCCCAGAATAATTGCCGACATGGAGATCGGCTGTGGGTTTTACCCCGGTTAGGACTCGCGTTCGCATTCCCGACATATTATTCCGCCCCTTAGACTTCGCGCAATATCGCTCTTACCGGGCTCGCATCAAATCCGACGAGCTTTAAAGGAAGGGCGATAAGCTCGTACCGTGCATCTAAAACCCCCTCCAGCCGCAAATTTTCTAGATTTCGCATGCCCCACTTTCGGATGGCCTGGTGACTCGGCAAGGGCTTTGAATGGGCAGGATCGATGGAGGGGGTGTCGATTCCAATCAGCTTCACACCATTTTTCCCCATCAGCTCGACTGCTTCCGGAGAAAAGGCGGAAAAATCTTCATTGAAGACGTTGGGGTCGGGCTGGCTCAACGTCCGAAAGAGGAGACGCGGTATTTTGGTCTCGAGAGCTTTCTTGCAATCTTCGGGAAGAATTAAAGGCCTGGTTTGGCAGGTCACCACCAAACACTCGCCTAGGTAAGGATCGAGCTCGACCTGGTCAATGGAAATTCCCTTCGGATCGTAATGCAAGGGTGCATCGGCGTGGGCCCCAACGTGAGGGCTGCAGGTGAGCCGGCTCAATTGAAAAATGCTTTTCGGATAATCGCAGAGTAACTCGCGCTCAAGACGAGTGTCCTCCGGGAATAGAGCGCTCCTCGTAGAGACCGAGGGCGAGATATCATAAATTTTTTTCAAGCAAATTTGTCCGTTGCAGCGACCAACGCTTTGGCAATTCCTGGCTCGAACGCCGAGTGTCCGGCATCGGGTACCACGGTGAACTGGGCTTCGGGCCATCGGCGGTGCAGCTGCCAAGCGCTATCCATCGGGCAGACGACATCGTAACGGCCTTGAACGATGACGCCCGGAATATGGCGAATCTTACTAGCGTCGCGAAGTAGTTGATCGTCCCCATCGAAAAAACCGCGGTTAATAAAATAGTGGCATTCGATCCGGGCAAAAGCTTCTGCGAACTCATCTTCGCCGAATTCTTCGATCAAATTAGCATCGGGAAAAAGTTTGCTGGTTGAGCCTTCCCACACGCTCCAAATTCGCGCGGCATCCACTCGGACTTTCTTGTCGGGCGAAGTAAGCCGCTTGTAATAAGCAGAAACCATATCCTTTCTCTCTTCCGCGGGAATGTGGTTCCAGTACGGTTCCCAGGCATCGGGATAAATCTCGCTTGCCCCGCCCTGGTAAAACCAGTCGATTTCCTTTTTCCTCAGCAGGAAAATTCCGCGAAGTACGAGCTCGGTGACCTTCTCGGGGTGCTTTTCGGCGTAGGCCAAAGACAGAGTGCTGCCCCATGACCCGCCAAAGACCTGCCAACGGGGGACATTTAAATGCTCCCGAAGTTTTTCCATATCGGAAACTAAATCCCAGGTCGTATTGTCTACCAAAGAGGCGAAGGGAGTGCTTTTCCCGCAGCCTCGTTGATCGAAGAGGATAATCCGATATTTTTTCGGATCGAAGAAGCGTCTTTGCTTCGCGCCACTCGCCCCGCCGGGGCCTCCGTGAACGAAGACGGTGGGTTTTCCGTTGGGATTGCCTGATTGCTCGTAATACATCTGGTCGAGGTTAGAGACTTTCAGAAAGCCTGTGTCATAGGGCTCAATTTCCGGGTAAAGCGCGGGATATTCTTCTGCCATAGGGGGAAGTTAAGTAGGTTTAGTGCGAAACGCAAGAACGGCGCCGAGAAGGCTTGCACCCGCCGCTAATAGTGCCCAGGAAGTAAGGTGCGAGAGCTCGATGAGCACCCCTCCGACGAGGGGGGTGATAATCGTTGCGACGGAGTTCAGGGATTGCGTGAGTCCGAGTACAACCCCTTGCTCGGTTTTATCGGCCTGCTGAGAAATGAGGCTCGATAGGCAGGGCCGAATCGCCGAATGACCTATAGAAAAAACCGTGCATGCAGTAAACAGCCCGATGTAGTCGAAAGAAAAACCAAGCACTGCGTATCCGATCATCGATAGCACGAACGCCACGACGGAAAGCTTGTGTTCGCCGAATACGGTGACAAGTCTACCGAGAAGCCCCCCTTGAATCATGAGCCCTAAGAAACCCGCATAGGCATACATGTAGCCCACCTGCTTCGGCCCAAAATCAAAGCGGCGCTCGGAAAAGAGGGCGAAGCCCGACATGAATAAGCCGAAAGCAAAAGCGAAAAGGAAAAATTGAAGGAGGAGGTTTCCGAGCTTGGGACGCCCAAAGTATTTCGCGTAGTGGCCCCAATCTCGAAACCCGAGCTTTCTTTCTTTGCCACTCGGAATCGGTTTGTGTTTGGGAAGGAGAAAGGTGGTAGCGAGAATACTCAAAAAGGAAAGGCCAGCGGCCGCGAAAACGGGATAGTGGTATCCATAGTGGGAAAGGTAGCCCGAGATTGCAGGGCCAACTAGAAAACCCAGGCCAAAAGAAATTCCAATCAGAGCAAAAGACTTCGCTCGCTCGTGCGGCTCCGTCACATCGGAAATCGCGGCTTGGGCGACGGTAATATTCCCCGCGGTGACGCCGTCGATGATTCGCGCTAAAAAGACCAACCAAAGCGTTTCCGCAAATCCCAGGAGAATGAACCCAATCAGCGTTCCAACCTGGCTCAGAAGAAGGACCGGTTTTCTCCCAATGCGATCCGACAGATCCCCAAGAAGCGGCCCGGAAAAGAGCTGGCAGACAGCATAAACCGTGAAAATACTACTCGCTGTAAAGGCGCTGGCGCCGTATTTTTCCGCGTAAAAAGGGAGCAGAGGCAACACGATGGTGAGGCCCAGAATGTCGACTAGTACAATGAGGAAGATCGGAAGAAGCTCGCGCTTGAACATGTGCTACGGACGGTATCACTTCATTCAACCGCCTCGAAGCGAATTTCTAGGATTTCCAGATCCTCATCTCCTTTGGGGGTCTTAACCGTGACGGCCTCCCCGACCTTTGCTTTGAGAAGAGCTCGACCCATGGGACTGATCCAACTAATCTTTCCGACCTTCGCATCTGTCTCATCGATGCCGACAATTTTGTAAACACGCTCTTTCCCGTTTTCGTCCGCCACTTTCACGGTCGCCCCGAAAACCACTCGATCCGATTTCTGCTGCGTGGGATCGACTACCTCCGCAATTTCTAACCGTTTTGTGAGAAAGCGCATTCTTCTATCGATCTCGCGAAGGCGGCGCTTTCCATAGATGTAGTCGGCGTTTTCCGATCGGTCCCCGTTAGAAGCTGCCCACGCGACCACCTCCACTACCTCGGGCCGTTTCTTTTCGACTAACTCTTTAAGTTCAGAGCGCAGGCGCTCGGCGCCGGCAGGTGTAATGTAGTTTTTCGATCCTTTGGGCAATGGGCTTTCTACTTCCGGGCTATCGTCCCGATCGTCTGCCTGATCGTCTTCTTTGGTAAAAGCCTTAGAACACATTTAGGGTGGGTATACCAGACTTGTGGGTTGCCGGGAAAGGGTGGACCGGAGTACCTACACATGGGCATATCTATAAGATTGGGGAAACTAAGATGATGAAACTTGGGTTGGTATTGTTGTTAAGTTCTCTCGCGTTAGGGATGGATGCATTCCCTGAGGCCACGTTCACGGGATCTGGGGTTAAACAGTTTCCCGACGGGAAATCGAAGTCCTATCAGATTTCGATGCGGTCTCATGCAAGTCAGCTCGATTTTCGCTATGAGTTTCCGGGCATTGATCCGATCGATTTTTCGCTGCAATTCACGTTCGAGAAGAACGGCTTTTTCAAAGTCGGCGAAATTGGCTCAGGTTACTGCGGAAAAAATTCCTGTCACTGGCAGGTGAAGTTAGGTGTCGACGACACCGAAGAGTGGACCCTTTTCTTCAACGAAAATCGTCTGGAAAAGTTGGGGTCCCGCCTGCATGGGGGCGAAAAAAATTACTGGGAAGAACTGCTAACCCGCCAGTGAGCATGCTAGCGCATTCCAGAGCAGATCTTCTTCAGCGCTTCCGGGCCGGGATCGAGATCCTTTTCCTTGAGCTGGCCGAGTGGGGTGTCGCACAAATTGAGTAGGCTATTCAGATCGGGCTGGTTTGCATTGTAATAGAGTAGCCCTGTGACGAGCTCCTGCTTCGCGCGCGCCGCATGGATCGCTTGAATGGCGGCCTCCTTGTTCGTCGGATCGTAATCGTTATTGAGTTTCTTGATCCGCAAATGAGAGCCGTCATGCAGTTCGATGTCTCTCGTCTCGCCTTCCTTCATCTCCACATCCACCTGATCGTAGTAGGGAACATAGCCGAGCTCATGCAAGGGAATGTCATGCTCTTTCGCGAAGGAGTAGCTCTTCGTACTTCCGTCGTGGTTGTTGAAAGTGACACAGGGACTGATGATATCCAAAACCGCAATTCCCCTGTGCGAGTGGGCGGCCTTGATGAGCTGAATCATCTGCTTGCGATCACCAGAGAAAGAACGCGCCACGAAACCGGCACCAAGCTCTATCGCTACGGCAGCGCAGTCGATAGTCGGATAAGGATTCGGCTGGCCCTTTTTCGCCTTGGAGCCCATGTCCGCTGTGGCGGAGAATTGCCCCTTGGTAAGCCCATAAGTTCCGTTGTTTTCAATTACGTAGATCATGTCCACGTTTCGACGAAGAATATGGCAGTACTGGCCCATGCCGATACTCGCCGTATCGCCGTCACCGCTAATTCCAATGGTCCATAGTTTTTTATTGGCGACCTTCGCCCCCGTTGCGACCGCCGGCATACGCCCGTGAACGGAATTGAAACCGTGCCCCCTATCAATAAAGTAGGTGGGTGTTTTAGAGGAACAGCCGATGCCGGAGAGTTTAATCACCTCGTGCGGCGGAACGCCCAGCTCGTAGTACGCCTGGATCATGGCTGCCGTGATGGAATCATGCCCGCAGCCTTTACAAAGAGTGGAAGGCTTTCCTGAGTAATCGTTCTTAGCGAGTCCGATGCGGTTGCAATTTGGATTTTCCATTATCGTCCCAATCCTTGGTTCTTCAGTTCACGTTCGATGACATCCGCCGAGAGTGGAAAGCCACCGTAGTAACGAACCGATTTCAATTTCGCTTGGTAACCGGGAAGATCGACCTCAATGAGCTGCTTCATCTGCCCGTCACGATTCTGTTCGATGACATAGACCATGTCGCAACTCTTGATGAATTGCTCAACTTCATCACTGAAGGGGTATCCTCGAAGGCGTAAATACTTGATGTTCGGATTTTTCATCCGCTCAAGAGATTCTCTCACTGCCGGATCGCTCGTTCCGTACGCGATAAATCCTATCTTGGCTTTCGCATCTCCCTGGACTTCCGGCTTCGGAACGAATTTCTTCGCCGTATGCCATTTCTTTAAGAGCCTATCCATATTGCGGATATAGGCTTCGGGCCGCTCGGTGTAGCGTGCGTACTCGTCATGCCCCGAGCCGCGCGTGAAGAAGGCGCCCTTCATATGATTCGTGCCGGGCAAGGTACGGTAACAAATCCCGTCGCCGTCGACATCGAGATAGCGCCCGAAGGTCTCAATTTTATCCAAAGCCTCTTTATCGAGCACTTTACCGCGATCGAATTTAGGCGTTTTGTAAGTGAACTCGTCGGTGACCCAATAGTTCATACCAAGATCCAAGTCGATCATGGCGAAGACCGGAGTCTGAAATTTTTCCGCGAGCTCGAAAGCATCCTGCGCCATCTCGAAGCATTCCTTCGGCGAGGCGGGAATAACCATAATGTGTTTCGTATCGCCATGGCTCGCAATGGCGCACATCTGCATGTCGCATTGCTGAGTTCTAGTCGGAAGTCCGGTGCTTGGGCCCACGCGCTGGACATCCCAAATGACCGCGGGAACTTCCGCGTAGTAAGCGAGTCCAATAAACTCACTCATGAGCGAAATACCTGGGCCTGCCGTCGAGGTCATGGCTCTCGCGCCCGCCCAACCGGCACCAATGACCATGCCAATGCTGGCTAATTCGTCTTCCGCCTGAACTACTGCAAACTTTGCTTTTCCGTCCGCGCCCATTCTGAATTTCTTCAAGTAGCCTTCGGCGGATTCGGCAAGGGAGCTTGAAGGAGTGATGGGATACCACGCAACAACCGTGCAGCCGCCGTAGACGGATCCCAATGCCGCTGCCGAGTTCCCTTCTACGAAAATTTTGCCGTCATTAATTTTGCCGGCCTGGAATTCGAAAACGTCCGTCTTTTTGAAGTTTTCTTTCGCGTAATCCATTCCCGTCTGAAGGGCTCTCACGTTTGCATCGATAGCCGACTGCTTGTCCTTGAACTGATCGGAAATCACCTTCTTCAAGACGTCTTTGTCGATCCCGTAAAGCTCGGTCAAAGCCCCTACGTAAAAAAGGTTTTTTAGAAGAGGGCGTAGTTTTGCGTCCGTGATGGTCTTCGCGAGCTCTTCAACTGGAATTGCATAAAACGTCTGGCCAGGTTTTTTCAGATCTTCCTTCAGCTTGATGAGATTCGAGTTGTAAAAAATTGTGGTGTTCGGCCCCATGGCGGCCAAATCGTCATCGCCCGTCTCTCCATTCATGAGGACTGCGACGTCGTCGAATTCTCGCAGGCATTGCCAGCCCTTCGGGCTCACCCGGATTTGAAACCAGGTTGGCAATCCTTGAATGTTGGAAGGGAAGAGGTTTTTGGCACAGACGCCGATCCCCATTCGAAAAAGGGACTTGAAAAGAATGTTGTTGGCGGACTGACTCCCCGTTCCGTTTACGGTGGCCACTCGCATAGTGAAGTCGTTGATACGTTTATCCATTTTGATACTTTCGGTTAAGGCTAGAATTCCTTAAATGGCAGTACATGACGCGGACCCAAATTTCATGTCTCGCGCTCCCACAGTCAATGAAAAAATCGGATTCTAAGGATACTTAACGCCGTGGAAAAGCACAAGAAAGGGTGGCTGGTCCGCAGCCTACGCATGAAGGACTCTTCAATTCTCTCTCTCAATTCTTTCACAATTCCCCTCTAACCTAAGAGTGTACGGATGCATCCACAGAACCCAGGAGGGGCTTTCTTTGCGGTTCTCAATTCCCATTCGAACTTAAACTTTTCTGATTTCTCCTACAGATCCCACTGACCCCGGGACTCTGGCGGAGATTCTCACCGGCATGGGATGTCGGTTGCCTAACCATGTGTAGCTCGACCCCTGCCTTTCAACCCAATTAGGGATCAGAAGGGAGTGATCTCTTCTGATCCCTTTCTTTAGCGTCGCCACCCTAGCTCGGGTTCGGCGATGGAATTGTGCTCGCCCAAGCGCAAGAACCAATAGACGTATTGCCAGGCTCCGATGGCTCTTGCTTCCGCATCGTGAGTCCAGCGCCTTCCGGCGCCCGTTACGTCCTCGGTCACGGCGAATACATCGTGGCCTGCGCCGGGCACTTCAATGTAGATGAGTTTTGGATTTCGTTTTGCCAAGGTTCGATAATGATCACGCGTGGGTTGAGAAACTTCTTTGTCCTCGGAGCCAATCAGAATCAAGATAGGAACGTCGGGCACGCCCAAGGGGGATTCCCACCAGCGTCTTTCTTTCGGAAGCGCTATCAATTGTTCCATAGCGCCGGCAAACCACCTGAGCGCGGTACCATTGAACGTCGCTTTGTCGATCTGGCTTTCTGCATCTGTGCCTTTGATGGACTCATTGAAACCCACCGTTGGGTGCATGGGAGACATCCAAATCATTTTTTGGATGAGGTCTGGATGATCGAATGCCGATTGGGCGAGAAGCAGATTTTCCCCGCTACGCGTGCCGGCGGCCAAGGGAAGACCCGTCTCATGGAGCGATAGATAGTATAGGCGGCGCCATTCGAGAGTCGCGGCGAGCTGAAAGAGCTCGAGATGAGAGCTGCCAGCTCCATGAAAAGGCAAGTCCACCGAAACTGCCGTGGTCTCGATCCAATAAGTTTCCAGCTCCGCCTGAAGAGTGCTGTGGGGCTTTGCTGCGTTCATCAGCTTTAGCTGATTGAAAACGCTTCCTCCGTTACTGAACATCGCCGTCAATCCGTGGGTCCAATTCACGATGTATTGCGATCCCAGATGTGGGCTGAGTTTGAACTCTTTGAATTTTCTTGGTGGCGCCCCAGGAATCTCGATGAAATTCCCATTAAACGATAGGTCGTTCGGGCTCGCGTAGCGAACTGTATTTAAGTCCAGGTCAGGAATGGCGCGAATACTGGGATGCCCTCCCGCGACGGTCTGTGGGACCAACCAATCGTAGGTTTCCACGGCACTTCTCGATAAGCGGCCCGTGCGCACGGACACCACTTTCGAAGGCTGAAGGGCGAACGGAATGGCAGCGCTCTGCCCTTGCGCTTGAATGAAGAGTGCGCGGCTAACGGGATCGTTTGGAAATGCCGCGAATGCATCGGCGAAAGTTTCTATGCCGCCGCTTCGATCG
>JAHFAF010000175.1 GCA_023250715.1 Pseudobdellovibrionaceae bacterium
ACTGAATGCCCATTCTCCCGGCATTCATATCCGCAAGGGATGTCGTAAATCCACCACCGACCCGATTCGTAGTTCCATCCTTGATCGTGGTCAAAGTGATTTGCTGGCGTTGTTGCACATCGGGCGCGCCGAACTCGAATCGCAAAATCACGTCATCCCTGCCTTCGGGACGAACGGACTTGTTCGCATTGGCAATGCGGCTGACATGAAATTCGTATCGAGCTTGGCTGCTAAAGTGGTATTGCTGCCGAGCTAACGATCTCGGATTGGTGTTCATGATAAAGATGAGATTGCTTGGACTTCCTACCGAGTCCTGCCAATCCTCTCGGAAGACGAAGAGATCTGTAAGATTAAGGCTTCTCCCCTTTACATCCATTTCACCGTCGTCGTGGTCCGAAGCCATCACACCGACCACCGTCGCGAGCCCCAAGCCCACGAAGAGTGCTGCTAGCATCACAATGCTTTTTATGTCTTTCATATTTAAGCTCCTTCTAAAGTTCCGTGTTCTTGTAGGTAAGAGCGGGGAATAGAGAAAAGGCAGCTCATATTTTTCTCCAGTAATTTCATATGGTTGTGATATAGTTATTTCCTATGCAAAAAAAACGAGGGGGAAAAGGCAACTGGTGGTTGGCCTTGGGGCTCAGCTTCATAGGGGCGGTTCTAGTCATTTGGTTTGAAGCTCCGATGCGTCTTTTTCTGAAGGGAAAGAGCCGGATAGCTCCCTACCCTTATTCCCTCAGCGGGGGGGAAGATGTCTCTCGCACCATCACCTCACTCGAGGAACGCATCCAAAAGCTCCCCGGAGAAGCCCTCGATCGCGCGGCCTTAAGTGCCGCGTATCTAGCTCGGGCAAGATCAAGTGGCGCCAACGAAGACTATGAGAAGGCCGAACGGCTTGCGAAGGAATCGCTGCGCTCTTTACCCATTTCCAATCTCGGCGCAAAGATGACATTAGCCCGCGTTGCAGAGGCTCGCCACGAATTCAAGAAAGCAATCGGGATTGCAAGAGAAGTGCTTTCGGAATCCCGCAAGTCCGATGCACTTGCCCTATTAGCGACCTCTAATCTCGCTCTCGGCGAGCTGAACGAAGCTTCCCGTGCTGCGGACACACTGGTAAATGATCGGCCGTCGCTCGGAAATCATTCCTTAAGAGCGCTGGTTTTGACTGCACAGGGACGGGACGCGGAAGCGGAATACGAATTTAAGAGGGGAATCGCCGCGGAAGACGCAGGCGAACTTGCTGAGTCCACCAGAACCCGGTGTCTGCTAGCGCGTTTTTATTTAAAAAGAGGAAGAATTTCAGAGGCAGAAGACTTAATTCACGAGGCTCTCCGTATCTCGCCGGGAAATCATCTCGCCCTGAATCTTCGCGGAGAATTAGAGCTTGCGCGAGGCCAATTCTCCAGCGCAGAAAAATATTTTTTCGAAGCGTTTTCGTCTTCTCGTCAAATGATCTATTTCCGCAACTATGGAAATGCAAAAAAACTGAAGGGCAATATCGCGGGCGCGGAACAGACTTGGCAGGAGGCGGAAAAGATATTGCGAAAGGAAATTGGATCGGGCGGATACGGTCATCGCCTCGAATTAGTTCAATTGCTTCTCGATAGAGGCAAGCAAAGTGATCTCGTCGAGGCTCTGAAATTAGCCGTTGAGGAGTCAAGAAATCGTCAAAGCGCGGACTCTCTCAGAGTCCTCGCGCGAGCCGAGGCTCGGGCTGAGAAGTGGAAAGAGGCCCGGGAGCATCTACTGCAGATTGCTCGAACCGGAATCAAGGATGCGGATAGTTATGCGCTTGCGGCACAGGTGGAATCCGCGCTCGGAAATCAAGGGCTCGCAAAGTTTTACTCGGACTACGCTAAGACTATAAATCCCCACCCCATCCCATAGATTTAAGAAAAAGATTTAAGAAAAGTTACTATTCTGACGATAAGAATAGGATGAAAAGCGGCGCCAATAACCTCACCGTCTTGCTGAAAGACGCGATGAGAGGGAATGACTCTGCCCTAGAGAAAGTGTGGCCCGTTGTCTATGAAGAGATTCACCGCCTCGCTCAGCGCTACATGCGCAAGGAAAAGGCTGGGAATACTCTTCAGCCCACAGCGCTCGTGAACGAAGCTTTCATCCGGCTTTCGGAAGGAAAAAAAATTGATTGGCAGGATCGTCACCATTTTTTTGCAATAGCCGCCAGAGTGATGCGAAGAGTGATTATCGATCACGCCAATGCAAAAAACGCGGACAAGCGCGGTGCCGGAAATGTGCGCATCACCTTCGATGAAGAGTTGCATTGGGCGGAAACCGATTCCACCCATCTCCTGGAAATTGACAAAGCGATGGAAAAATTGGCCAAGGTGGATCCTCGACTGGCTCAGGTCGTGGAATTGCGCTACTTCGGCGGCATGAATGTGGAAGAGGCCGCCCAAGTTCTAAACATCAGCGCCGCCACCGTAAAAAGAGACTGGGCAATGGCAAAAATTTGGCTATACCGTGAGCTTAGCGAGAAAGAAAAACCTTAGCCTTCAAGAGCTAGCAATACTGACGGAGCTCTACGAATCAGCGTTGAAGCTGGAGGGAGAAGCTCGCAAAACGTTTATTGAGAGAGAAACCAAGGGCCTCCCCTGGTTACAAGATGAAATAGAAGGTTTTCTTGGAAAGGAAATAGAAATTGATCAGTATCTTGAAAAACCAATCCTCGCCGAACTCACACCGGCTCCCTCCCGAGCAAGATTCCCTGATTACGCGCCGGACACCGTAGTTAATGAATTCAAAATAATTCGCGTCCTCGGACGGGGTGGGCTAGCGACTGTTTACTTAGCTCGTCACATTCCCTTGGATCGAGTCGTCGCGCTGAAAGTGTGTGAGCCCGAAGGGGCAGAAGCGAGAATGTTGGCGCACCTCGAACACGACCACATTGTTAAGGTTTTCTCCGAGTCACTCGACTTAGAACGCAATTTGAGATTGATCAGCATGCCAGTTGTTTCCGGGGCGAGCTTGGACGAAGTACTCAATCGTCTAAAAGATCGGAAGAAGAGCACCCTCTCCGGTGCGGACTGGCTTGAAATTATTGATGAGCTTGCCTGCATTCCGGCGGTCCTCGATCCTTCCGCGCTCAAGTACCGCGCTTTTTTCCATAGTATGAGCCACCTGGAAATCTGTGTCTGGATGGCGGGCCGGCTCGCCGATGCTTTAGCCTATGCGCACGAGCGAGAAATTCTTCACCTGGACGTAAAACCCAGCAATATTTTAATTAGCCAATATGGAAGGCCCTTTTTAACGGATTTCAACGTAGCCTTAGACAAGCGCAACCGCGGAAGTTTAAGTCTTGGTGGCACACGAAATTTCATGGCACCCGAGCAGGTGAGATTACTCGACTACAAGCCCACGGAAGAGGCAATCGCCAATCTTGGGCCTTGCACCGATATCTTTTCTCTCACGCTAACGATAGGGACAGCGATTTCGGTAGGGGTGGAAAAGCCGGATGATTTATTGGACGCACTTCTCCATCGCGCATCGGCCCCCGATCCAAAACACCGCTACTCCAGCGCCGCGGAATTTTCTCGCGCGCTGAAAAGCTACCTTGAAATTCGAAGTGTAAAAGGGGCCCTTCCGCCCTCCACGCTTTTGGCCAGGTTGGCCGGGAGATTTCCTCTTTCGGTACTCATGCTGGTTGGAGCGCTCCCGCAAGTTGTGGCGAGTATTGTTTGTCATCGTTACAACGCTATCTATATCGTGGGAAGACTCACTCCAAAACAACTTCAGGTCTTCATGTTCCTGGGAAAGACCTATCTTCCCATCGTCTTCGTCTTCTCAACCCTACTTTGGCTTCTTAAAGTCTATCCAATTTTCAGATACCTTCGATCTCGAAAGACCGAGAACATAAACCTCTTGCGCGCAAAAGTTGTCGCACTCCCGGAATGGGCACTGCTCTTCACCACGCTGGGCTGGATTCCCGCAGGAATCTTTTTTCCTCTGACTATTCACCTTGCATCGGGAGGACTAACCTTTAGCGCCCTCGGCCATTTCGCGGTGGTTTTTATTTTGGGATGGGCACTTTCGCTCTCTTATTCGATTCTGATGAACTACTACGTGATGTTGCGCTTTATTTACCCCAGGTTCTTTGAGGGCTGCACGCGCATCCGAGAAATAGCGAGGACTGAAGTTCGCCCCTTCGCGCGCTGGGTGGGAATCTTGCAAGCCCTGACGATCTTGGTTCCGATGGTAGCCGTCGGTATTTTGCTCATCACACCCGGCTTAGGGGATCAAACGACGTTCGAAGCCACGCGGTCCCTTGCTCTTAGTCTTCTCGCCCTCAGCGCCTTCGGTGTCCTTTTCGCTCTTCATGCCACTCGACGGGTAAACGACACGATTGTCTCCCTCACGCGCGCCAAGACCGAATGAGCAATAGACAGCACCCTAAGAGCGTATACAACTAGAATACGCCAACCAGTTGAAATCATTAGAAACGGCCATGGCAGCCTGATTGCACTTAAATGAGAGCACCATGAGCCAAATCTTCCTAGTTTTTTCGCTACTTTCAGCACTCAGCCGAGCAGAGTCCACGACACTCTTTCCCACGCATTGCATTCCCTGCGCGGCAAACAACAATTCTCCTTCTTGCGCAATTGCGAATTCACCACGGTGTCAGTCACTGATGAATCGAGAAATACAGAGACTGAATGAAGAGGCCCGAACAAAAGAACAGGAAATGATCCCTAGCTATTGTATAAGCGATGCCATCGTAGTTCCCCCGGTGATTGCCACATTTGATCCGCTCAAATTCAATGTGATTCAAACCCAAAAGTGCGCGGCCGCGAGAGCAAGCTTCCAACAATGGCTTGCCAATAGAAATGCCACACTAGACTCGGATTGGGATACGAGACTGAATGCAAGGATTTCCAATAATCGGATTACGAGTCAATCACAGACTTCCCAAGACCTGACCCAGACTCTCATAGCGTACTGCCGGCAGTTTACTTCTCCGGATGAAAATTCCGCCTGCATCTACAACGGAATTTCCCAATTCTATGTTCAGCCCAATCAAGCGCCACCGGAGGGATACATCCCCATGCCGGCTTCCTCCGGATATCAAGAAGGCCAATGATACCGCGATCAATTTCTTTCCTACTCTTGTTCTTTCAATGGCCCGTTCATGCAGTTGCCCCTTACACGGTCAAAGAATTCAAATCGCTAAAGCTGACCGAAGTTAAGAGGCTCCAGGTGCGAGGCTATGCACGTCCGGGGTTCGAGTGCCCTCCCTGTCCCAAGGAAGCACTGTGCGGGCCCTGCCCTCCGGATTTTTTCATACTTTCTGACACAGAAAAAGTCGGGGGTGAGGAAATCCAAGTCCCCTACGATCGAAATATAGTGAAACCCATCCAGTGGCCGAGCGGAACGCTATTGACTGTCACGGTAGAATTCCTTCCAAAATATGAAGTATCTGAAGTCGAAACACCGGCTGACCGCGAGAGAAGGAAAAAGTCTTTCGAAGAGAACCAGCGCCTTGGCAAAGAGTTGAAAAAATCCTTGGACGATAATCCGAAGCTTCGCAAAACAAAACGCCCCGGGTGGCTCCAGGACGTTCCCGGAAATTCCTATGATCTCCAAAAATGAGCCCCGCGCTCTCTGAAGGGCCTCGCTCGCAATGCCGCATAATTTATCTTACGTATCTCTCCCTCGCGATCCAGATATTGCTGAACACATCGTTCACGGAACGGCCATCGAGACTGCGCACATGCAAGAGGTAACGGCCCGGCATTAAATCACCCGGCATTGCCACCTCGGCTTCGAATTCCCGTTCCTTTTCCCGGCAGGGCATTCCATCGGGATCTTTTACATCCCGGATCATGATGGGAAGAAGCTGAAGAGTCTTTCCGCTCGGAATGAGTTCGAGTTTTTCAATCCGATAACAGGTATTCGTAAAACGACCTCTTATTTTCGCGGCCCATTTTCCACCGATGTCCACGCCCATTCTGGCTGCATCGACCGGAGCATATAGGTGATTATCGGGCCCCTTCCCTTCCACATGCTGAATGTCTAGAGTTTCCGTCTTTCCCGGGTATGCGGTCTTGATCGTCCATTTGCCGGCCGCGAGTTGGCCCAGTGCTATTACTTTTTGATATGGCACTTTGAAATCATCGTGGCAGATTCCGTCAAAGCGACGAGCCTTCGGCTGAACGGTAATCTCGCGTTTCTCCACATCCACATTCACGAAAGAATCCGTGAGTCTGTGACAAGCATTCGGCAAATGCCCGTCCGCGACGATTTCTACTTCGTCGTTGTCATCAAATCCCACAGGCACGAAAAGATTATCCATGCCCACGGGCACGGTATCCGCTCGTAACGACCCTGCTCCTACCAACGCCAACGCTAAAAATAATCTCCAGAACATTTTTACTCCCCTTCTTAAAACGATTTCATCTTTTCCCTTGTGCAACCCCTGTACCAGGTCGTTTCATGCGGAACGCCGGAAATGAAAGGGACAATCTGGCTCGCCAGAAGACCTCGAATGTTGACAGACTGCCCCATCCCTTCCATTACCTCTGGCATGTCTTCGCGGCCTATCATCCTGTTTGATTTGGACGGAACGCTCATCGACAGCGAGCGTGTAGCCATGGAAGTTACTCAGAAATATTTCGAGGCTAAGGGAAAGCCCATTTCATCCCCGGATGCTCACATCTTAGTGGGACGGGCCTGGGAGCCCGCCTTGAAATGGATTTTGGAACTCTATCCTTTGGAATCTACGCTAGAAAAAGTGATGGAAGAGGTGTTGACCGAGTACCGAAGAGTTCTAGCCGAAGGGGTACCTGAGATAAAGGGAAGTCTCGCTGCGGTTCGATCTCTAATGAAGGACCACCGTCTTGGCGTAGTCTCCGGTTCCCACAAAGAGGACATTCTCTCCGTGCTTTGTGCCCTCAATCTCGAAGGGGCATTCGAAGTGGTCGTGGGCTTCGGGGATTATGAGGAGAGTAAACCTTCACCAGAACCCTATCTGGAGGCGCTAAAAAGGATGGGCGTTAAGGATGAGAAAATCCTAGTGTTTGAGGATTCCAGCGCCGGAATCAAAGCGGCCCAATTGGCCGGCCTAGAAGTAGTAGCGGTCGGCACTCCACCTGAACAGGATTCCGAGCGCCCGGCGACTTCTTGGAAAATCAGCAACTTCTCCGAGATTAATGAAGAGTGGGTAAGGCTCCGGGCCCGTCCATTACGGCCGAGAGGTGGCGGCTAAAGCCAGAGCTCTTCATGAGTTTCTTGCAGCGTTCAAAACGCTTCAAAGAATAAGCCCAAAAATCATCCGCGGGATTTTGATTCGCGTGTTGAATGACTCCCCAAAGCGTCCAAAGCAGATCACACATCGCCTTATGAAGGACCATGCGTCCTCGATCGAAGGGGCGCGGCTTCCCATCCGCAAAATAGGCGGAGAAGAGCGCTTCCTCTTGCTCCTCATTAAATCCTGCCTCCACGCAGAGATCGCCTAGGTCCCACATCGGATCGTTATTGCCTGAATATTCCCAATCGATGATGAACATTTGCTTACCATCGTCGAGAAAATTTTCCGCCAAAGGGTCGCAGTGGCAAGGGACTACAGGCGTGGGGTGACGATTCAAAGCGGTGCGTACGGTACCCGCTTCCAAACGAACGGCATCGAACCCTTCGGGGAGCTTCGCCCCTTTGCCTTCCAGAATCTGAAGGTAGTTATCGATCATTTGAAAAAGCTCAAAGCGATTTTTGAAGGAAGCCCCCGAGGTGTGGACCTTGGAAAAACTTCTCGCCGCACGCGCCACTGCTGAAAGATCTCGGAAAGTTTCGGAATTCATCGTAAGAGCATTTTCGATGAAGGCACACAGCTGAACACCGGAAACCTCATCGAAGTAGAGGACTGGGGCATTTACACCCAGCTCTGAAGTCACCATCGCCGCATGTTTTTCGGAGAGTCGATTGATGTACTCGGCTGTTCCCTCGCCGGGAACACGAAGGACGAACTTGCCTTGAAGAGTATCGACCAGAAGGTTTTTGTTGGTGAGACCACCCAGCCGGCCGGTACGCGTTACGTTCTTAAGGTAGGTAAGAAGCAAGGGGTGCTGGGAGATAACGCTTTTCATCCCTTTAGCCGTTCGCTTTTCGGATCGTAGGGCGCGCCATCTAGAATTTCCACATCCGTTGTTTCGCAAAACGCTTCTATCTGGAGCTTCGAACTAGCGAGATCGACGGGAAGATAGGCAAACGCAATCGACTTTCCTATCGTATAACCGTAGCCGCCGCTCGTAGTGACGGAGACCACCTTGCCATCCTTTAGCACCGCCTCTCCTCCGTAGAGTGAGAGAGGTTTCTCCGCGAGAAGCGTATAGAGTTTCCTCTTCACGCCCGATTCCTTTTGCTGCGCAAGTGCCTTTCTCCCGCGAAAGTCCGGCTTTTGCAGGTGTACTCGGAAGCCCAAGCCCGCTTCGTACGGCGTGTGATCCGGGGTAATATCCGTAGACCAGTAAAGATATCTCTTTTCCAATCGCAGAGAATCGATGGCCCGGTAGCCGACATTCGTAATTCCAAATTCCTGGCCCGCTTCCCACAATAGATCGTAAACGTGGCGGGTGAACTCGGTCGGGACATGAAGCTCCCACCCAAGCTCACCGACATATCCGATGCGAACGGCAAGAACTGAGGCCGCACCCAAGGTAAGCCGTTTCCAAGTCGAAAATGGGAAGGCCGCGTTCGAAATTTCTTCCTCAACCACCTTCTCCAAGACTTTTCTAGAGAAGGGGCCGCATAGATTGACGACAGACCGCGCGGAGGTCACATCCAAAATTTGGGACTGGGAATTTTCGCGCAGGTAGGTCTCCATCCAGTGCCGGTCGTGGGTACCGAAAGCACTTCCGGTCACGGTATAAAAGTGATTTTCCCCGAGCCGAGAGAAGGTGAGATCGCACTCGATGCCGCCTT
>JAHFAF010000517.1 GCA_023250715.1 Pseudobdellovibrionaceae bacterium
CTAAATGAACGCTTTTTCCTCCGTTTTTCCATAGCTTTGTACGCTACAGAAATTGCATTTCAAAGGCGAATTTCCGTTCAACGGAGGACCAGATGAAGGGAAATCAACTTGTAACGGGAGCTTTCGAGCTCGCCGTCCTTTCGGTGCTGAAGGCAGACGACGATGTCACTGCCCAAAGCATCGCACCACTGCTGGAGACGGGTCTCGGGAGACTAGTCACAGCTGGGGCCTTGTATACCACGCTCGACCGATTGATTAGGAAGGGCTATGTCCAACGCGGAACGCTCCCTGCGCGACCCATCAGGGGCGGCCGGACTCGCCGCACTTTTCGACGAACAATGATGGGCGACGACATCGCCATCAGAACGGCGGCCGCACTTGCCGGACTCGGTGTCGGAGGACCCAAAGTCGCCTTGTTCGAAGAAATCAAAGCCGAGCTAGCCGGAATCACGCCCGAAAAGTACCGGCGACCGAATCAGGAGCCATTGAAGGGCGTGGAAAAGTTGGGGCCCGCAACGGATCGGATCAAGCAACTGCAAACCTTCTGGTCTCTGCTCAAGTCGGACATGAGAGACCTCGATATGTTCCTGCGCCTTAATGGGCTCGACGGTAACGAGGACAAATTCCGGCTGCTCAACCGAAAGCACTTGCAGGAGCGGGCAGTTCACGGCGCGCTCGGTGACGAGGTTGGGCGGGAATTCGACCGGTATGGGAGTCCTTTCGGAATTGACCTGAATTGGGACGTGTACGTTCCGAAATAATCTGACAGAGATTGAACTGAGGCCGCGGCGTCCACACCCGCGGCCTCGCCCTTTTCAAATCAGGTGCTGCACCTGTCAGCGTTTATTTAAAGATCTCCACTGCCATTTTCGTCTAGCGAAATTTTGAGGTCCTTAATATTATCACCGCTATATTTTCTATAGAACATAAATTCCCTATCATTCAAAAAGAGTTTCCGCAGATCCTTGCTATACGACACAAGTAGCGGAGTAACTCCTTTTCTAGCCTGCAAACGTTCTACCTTGTCCAGTGCTGAGGTAAGATCTGACGTACGTACTGTCACATTGCTGGCGTCCTTTTGAATGCGATTGAAAAGATCATCATACGATATACCGGAGATAAGTTCGATATCTGCAGCTTCAAGCAATGCATTATAAATTCTCGCATACAGAAGCAATACCGCATCCGAGCGCATTCCATCTCTAAATACTTCCGTGATCCGATTGTAGCGTTGGCGGATATCACTTACTAACTGTGACCGAGCTGTTTTGAGGAGTTCTATATCTGAAATAACCTGTTTTTCCTTAGAAGTCTCAAAAATTTTTGAGTCAATGCATATTTTTTCAGCCAACCGCTGGAGGAGTCCCACATTATCAAAGGTAGACTCTATCAATTGGTTTTTTAAACCCGCCGCGAATTCTATGTTCAGGGCACCTTCTCCCTTTGACAGAACCTGAGCCAATTCGGCTTTATTCCAGGTAAGGTTGATTTCCTCTATTCGACCAGTTAAGTCGCCATTGTAGTAAGTGATAAGATTCTGTTCCGACCAAATCCCCACTATTACCACGTAGGCCTTCTCTTCATAGAGAGCCTTGAGACCAAAAGCTATCTCCTTGCGCACCTCATCAGGCAAGTAGTGGAAATCTTCGAGGATTAACCTTTTATTATTTTCTCTCAAATAATGAGCAAGCTGTGGCAGGAAACTATCTGCTTGAATTGCATCACGCTCTTCAACCTCTGAGCTAGAGTCAGTCATTTCGGCACTACCCTTTGTTTCAATACTGGCAACGAAAGGTAATTTTGCTTGTCCGGATAGCTCTGCTGTCATTGTCCCCCCTGCGGTTTTTGTTGTGGAACCGCCCGATGGTCTTAATACCCCTGCCTTCTCCAGTGCAGTCTTCCAGATCTCCTCCATTTTCTCCATGCGCGGCAAACATTGGATGATGAGACTAGTCTCCTCGTTTATTTTTTTCTTTCTGAGACAAGATTTCCCTTGCTTTGACGCACCGTGTACCACAATGTGTTTCTGGCTTTCAAGATAATATTCAAACAACTCGTCCAGACCCTGTCGGTCAACGTATGTATACTTTGGGACTTCGCTTGAAATACCAAAGACTTCTTTGAGTGGAATCTTATTCATAGTCATTACGGAGAGGGAGGGATTCGAACCCTCGATCCGGTTTCCCGAATGCCGGTTTTCGAAACCGGTGCTTTCGACCACTCAGCCACCTCTCCACAGAAAACACTAGCATTTTTTGCCAAAATCATCAAAAAATCGTACTATGTAATTGCTTTCCTCTGAGGCTTGCCTTGCGAAGCCTAGTCGAAGCAGGTGGCCCCATCGTCTAACGGTTAGGACACAAGCTTTTCAAGCTTGGAACCAGGGTTCGATTCCCTGTGGGGTCAAAAATTCCAATTAAAGATCGCTAAATTTTGCCTTTGTCCTTTTTTTCGGCACGGATGTGTTTTGAGATTATCTTTCCGTGCTCGTCGAGCTCATACACGTGCGCCTCACCGACGCCGATCTCCAGATCCGCGATAGCTTCTTCGGAAATATTCTCGAGATACTTCACAATAGCGCGCAAGGCATTGCCGCTCGAGACGATAAGCACGCTTTCTCCCTTTTCGATCCCGATCAGAACGTGTTTTTTAAAATACGGTACAACACGATCGTAGGTGTCTTTGAGCGTCTCGCCCTCCGGGATCGGCTCGTTCCAACCGCGCCTTATGCGCTGAAATTTCTCTTCGCCCACTTCTTTTTTCACTTCCCATTTATTCTTGCCCGTAA
>JAHFAF010000518.1 GCA_023250715.1 Pseudobdellovibrionaceae bacterium
GGGTTGACGAGTCCGTGGGTGAAGAGGAAAGTCCCGAGGGACGAGATGTTGACATTTTCAGTTTTCTGAGTGAAATTCGGTGCGGTCATAAAGTTCTCCTATTATGAAGAATGAAAATGGCCGCTGATTTTCAGTTGGAAGCTAGAAGTTCTAGCGTCTAACTCAATTCAGCGGATTACTGCTTAGTCGCTCCACCTGTGACGTTAAAATCCTTTGCCAGACTACCAAGCAAAGCCAAGCCAATCGACAGAGCTGCATTCTTTGGGGTTGCCCCGTTAGCGTAGAGGTTCAGGAAGCCTACGCCGATCCCTGCGAGGGTCGTTTTGAAGGAATTCCACATTTTATCTCTCACCTCCTCCAAGCTTTCGTTCAAGTTCTAATTGAATTGCAGTTCTGGCGTACTCTTCTTTGACGAATTCTTGCCATTCTCGCTTGGGTTCCGTTCGATCTTCGGCAGTTTCGCGCAATTCAGTCAGGCACGCAAGCGCAATTTCGCAGCGCGGGCGGTTGACACGAGATTTCTTGAGCTCACGGGTGAGAACTTCGATTGCAGCTTGTCGGAGTTCGGAGTCAGTCATGCTTTCTCCTAAACGATATTCCCATCTTTGTCATGGTCTGAAATCTTCATCGAGTGACCCTTGCTGCAAACGTAAACTGTATCCCAACGCCTTCCTTCTGGAGTCTGCCTCATATTTAGCTGCTTCACGATTGTTTCAGCTTTGCAGGCTCCCCAGTGGCACCAATGAAGATCATTTTTCTTCCACCATCCAATAAGAACGTGACAACGGCTGCATGTAAGTTGGTCGGTGTCCTCTGGAAACTGCCCGCCAAGTTTGATTTTGTGGCCAAAACTACGGCAGCGCCAGTTGTCTGGATTCATATTTCGCTTTCTTCAGAACGGCACTGGAAATTTCGCTTTCTTCGTTTCTGGGATGGCCTGAAATCAAGGTTTCTTGAGTTTCAGCCCCCACCGCTTTCGCTTTCTATGGTAGATGGCGAAATTCATCAGTAGCAAAGGGCAAAAGCTGCGAAGGGAGCCACTGGCACAACTCAGAAAATCTTATTTCTCCGTCATCAGTCCCGCGAACATCAAGAACTAGCCCGACAATGAAAAACTCCGCGTCAGATAGCCGCCGCCTAATGTGATAAGCCTTACCAGTCCACTCTTCCCATTGTCCAAGCTTTTCATCTCCGACTCCTATTAATGATAACAGTGCGCGTTTCCTCAATTCCCACTTTGGTTTTGTTTTCCCTGGAAGTGGAGCAGTTGAGCAGTGCCAGACCGGCCCGCCAAGATTCATGTCTATTCACTCGTAGCCGCTGTTGACGGTAAGAATGACTGAAATGTCTCCAATGATGCGACGGTGCCTTGTGTGCATCGTCTCACTGGCTAATCGGCAATGATTCCGGATAGCTATTTCCTGATGTTCCGTCATCCCGCTCGCTCCACTTTCGCCCGTCCGTTGATCTTGCGGGCCTTGCCATGAAGGATAATAGGCTCTTTCTCGTCGTCCGGCTCTTCCTCTGGGAATAGATCATCCATCGTGTCAGGGAATTTTATCGCGTCAATGATCTTGGACATGAAGACGTTGGCCTGTTCGTGCTCGGCAATAGCTTTGCCCCACGGCTCGAAGGCTGCGATCGCTTGAAGCACGGATTCTTTCGGCTGGTTGACGATGTCAACGTGCACCTGACCATACTCGGCTTCGATCATGTCCACGATGTACGGCCCGTTGTAGTTCGCAGGATCGCGCTGGAGATACTTTGCGAGGCGAATGACCATTTCATAGAACGGTTGAGGCTCTTGCGGTTGCGGTTGCGGATTCTGCATGGCGGCGACTTGTGCGGGAGGCGCACCCTTCAGCGCTGCAACAATGGCAGGCCCTTGCTGGAGCACTCCGTCGGCAACCTGTCCGACCAGATCCCACGGACCTTTAGGTCCGCCGCCCATTGTGTCGTCAATCGTCTCTTTCACCTTCATAAAGGAAGTGAGAAGGCCGGTCATCTGGTTTAGGGAGTCGGCTTTTGACTCGGATTGCTTCAGAAGGATCCCAAAGAACTCTTTATCCCGCTCGCGCTGACGGTCGGCTTCGGCTTTTGCATCCGCGGCGCGCCTGTCGGCTTCCCTTTCTCGCCTGTCTGACTCTTCTTTGGCCCGCTGCTCACGGCGGTCTGCATCCTTTTCGGCCTGCTCTGCCCTTCGATTGGCCTCAGAAATCATGAATTGCACCATTGTATTGTCTTGTTTCGGCATCAATGTGGCAATTCCGGTGATCAAAGCGGCAACGTCGATCCCCTTTTCAGGCCGGATACTATTCTTTGTGATGTCTGTAATGAGCTCTATGTTGGCTTTATTGGCTTCCCTGGAGGCCTCCGCTACCATACGAATCGCTTCTGAGGTGGCTTGGGCGCCGCTACTCAAGGCACTACCTTCTAAGCCACTACCAGAACCCTCCCCTAAGACTGTCAAAGAGTTACCATCGAAGGTGTAACGCTGACTTCCGGAGCTCAAAAACTTGTCTTTTGTATTGAATTGGACGAGGTAATTACCTGCTCCGTGCTGTGCCGCATAGACATTTTTCAGATCGTCGAAGGTGATTGACCTAAAGATTCGGTCAATTTGAACGTTTCCAGTGCGAGCTTGCTTGTAAACGTAAACACAAGACCCAGGAGCCGTGAAAACCTCTGCCGGAAGACGGTTGATGTAGTCTAGGAAGTCCTCCCCTGGCTCACGCTTGCGCGAAACAGGAACTTCCTCTGCCACAGGCGCGGCTTTTTTTAATCTCG
>JAHFAF010000176.1 GCA_023250715.1 Pseudobdellovibrionaceae bacterium
TTTTAAAGACAGACTCCGAGTAATCAAACTGTTCCTTCTTGAAAAAACGAGGTGCTGTAATCCCCCAATAAGTGGACTGCGCTTTTTCGTGAATCTCATTGTAGATTTTGACGACCGAGTAGAATTCCTCCGCATTGAGTTTCTTGTCATTGTTTCCGTCGAGCATCCAACGATCGCCGATGAGGCCGAGGGCCCGACTCAAAGGACCTGGCTTGATGGGAACGAGCCCGGGAACCTTTTGCTCTTCTACGGACTGGGCAGGGGCGGTATTCTCAAGCGAGATAAAACGCATGAAGGTGAAGGCGAGATCCATCGTATCTCGAATTTCTTCCACCGATTCCGCTTCCAAGGAAAGAAGTCCGTCCTGATCTTGATCGAATACGGAAAAGAGTTTTGTGATCAAGGCGCGCTCGAGGAATCTCTCTTTCGCTACACTCCACCTTAAAGGAAAATCGAGCCGTTTTGTGGGGACCGAAGGGTCTGAAAAAAAATAGAACTCCTGACTCCCTTTAAGCGCAATCTGGCCTAAAGAGGGAATCGTCAGTGCTTTACGGAGTGACACTTTGCATTGGTATTCATACTCGCAGGCTCCAAAAGATGGGGCTGCCTCGCGCATGTCTCGTACCACTCTTGGGATTTGATCCAGTAGCGGAAGTAGGCCGATCGGGTGCAAGCCGCTATACCGACGATCTTTCGGGCTCAATCGCTGGCTTACGCGAACCAGATCTCCAGTAAGAGAAAAGAGCTGAGATCTTCTATCTAATTGCTCGAGTGACCAGGAGAGAAGGCCCGTATCGATGGGCGAAAACCGATTTTCACGGAAATAGGTCTTCCAAATTTCAGCAAACGCGACCGATTCTGATTCGAGCTCAGCGGGAAGGCTCTGCGGGACGAGGCGGGCCACTGTCCATTGCAGAAAATGGGGAATGGCCCGCGCCGAGCGAATCCCGGTGACGAGGAGTTTCTTGATATTTTCGCCAGTAATGTCTTCTCGATCACCCTCTCCGTCGGAGATGAGGACCGTATTTTTCAATAGCCAGGCAGCTTCTATCTGTTTCGAATCCGAATGCCTTGCGAAATGCAAGGCTTGAGAAAGGTTTAGCCGGAACTTTGAAGAGATTAGACTTGTCCACGCTTCGAGTGCCTCCCATGTGGAAGGTCTCTCAAGCCATTCAATATCGTTTTTTTCCTGGTGGCTGCGAAGGATTTCGAGGTAAAGACCGGCGTGGGCTTTCGCAAGCTTTAAAATCTCTTTACCGGTCGATCGGGCAATGGCCGCTCGCCCCTCCGGATGGAAGAGAGGAAGGCCAATCTCAATATCGCTCCACCAATCTTCGATTTCGTTAGGAAGCTTTAAGATTTTCTTGCGAACGAGATTCTGGAGCTCGGGAATGGAGAGCTCACCTGGAATAGAGCCCTGAAGCTTATCAAACGCGTAGTCCAGTTTCTCGTCGAGGCAGCGAATGGAGCTTTGAATTTCAGATTCCGTGACTTTCTTGTAATCGGCTAATCGTTTTGCGGTGATGAGCTCACAGCCGGGCGCGGATTCTTCTGCGTGAATCGTAGCCGTATCGGGCTCGGACTCACTAAGAAGCCCGCAACTGGAAAGAAAGAATGCCAATGAGAGAATGGTTTTTTTCACGACCCGATCTCCCATCTTAAGACAAACGAGAGCCGGTCGTTCGTGCGCCACTCCCCGAAATAGGTGTCGTCCCCACCAGCAAAGAGATCGGCTCCAAGCCCCAGGCCCAAATTGCGTGTGGCCGCCCAGCGAATGCCTCCGTAAAACCAAAAGTCTCCCTTCGATAGATGGTGTTTCCACCCGGCGTAGGGTGTGACGGAGCCGATGGGGATGCACAAATCGGATTGAACGAGCCACTCGGCGTACTTCGCGAGCGGATCGGCAAAGCGCGTAGCAGGGGGGGCCCAAAGAGCGTCGTGGCCAATGCTGGCCGAGAAAAAGGAGAATGCCAGGCCCGATTCAGCACCCCAGTGTTTGTCATCCGAAATGTAAACCGTGCCGAACAGGTGTGGGCCCAGAGTTCGGATTGATTGACTCGCAAAGAGCATCTGCCGCCCGGGGAATTTCGGGCGAATGGTGGCATGGACCTCGAGGCTATCCGCCCTAACATTCAAATGCTCGGAAGAGTCCGTCTGTGGATCGGGAGAGGGCGCTCTAAGATATCCAATCCAAGTTTCCAAAGTCTCATGGGGGCGAAAGCGTCCTTGGACAATAACTTGAGGCTGAAGGAGCACATCCTGCCAAAGGTGCGAGCGATCGATTTCGAAGCGCAAAGGCAGTCTCTCTTCATTGATCTCAACCCAGCCCGGCGGTCTTCTTCCGAATCTCGTCGTAGATGCGGGGGAATCTCCGGAGAGGGTGACGGAAGATCCCAAAGTAGGAATGAAGAGCGGAGTCGCGGAGACGCCTAAAGCAAAAAAATCATTGTTGTTGCGATCGCTCCAGTAATGGGCGCCCACCCATCCGAGCAAAATCGGCTGAGGGGAGGGTTTTTCCGGTGTCAGACCATAGCCAA
This sequence comes from Pseudobdellovibrionaceae bacterium, assembly GCA_023250715.1. Classification (GTDB taxonomy): domain Bacteria; phylum Bdellovibrionota; class FAC87; order UBA2466; family UBA2466; genus JAHFAF01. The sequence goes on from JAHFAF010000176.1 coordinate 2,538, forward strand.
GCAATACTCCCTTATTTTGCGGCACCTGATTCGCGAGAATTCCCCAAGGTCTCTCGCGCTCGAAATACCTTGTGTGATCCCAAGGGTGCTGCCGTCCTAGCGCAAGTGCGTCTTCAGAGAATACGGAAAACTCTCCCCAGGCTCTATCAAGGTCGAGCGAGAGGTCGTGGCTGCCTTGAGTTTCCAGCTCAATATGAACTTGCGCTTCGGCTGTGGGGTGCTTCCAACGAAAAAGAGTTTGCGGAATAAATTGAGCGCGGGGCTCAGGCCCGCGCGGGCCGGAGTAGGCATGGGAATCGAGTCGGAGATAGCTCTCGGGGCTCGCAGAGAAGGACGAAGTAGCCCCCAAAAGAAAAAATAGAACCGCTAATTTCCACGCCACGGGCCGGTTTTACTATAGGTGCGTCACTTGCATCCATGGTTGTTTTGAGCTGGAAAAAGTCCTAATAATCAGTAAATTAGCCCTGTGATTGCGCTTCTTACCGACTCTCGCTACCTGAATCCCGAAAATCCGAACTGGTACGTTCAGAACATCCTCGATGACGATAGGCACCTCATGGAAGGGCTCGCGAAACACGGGATTCGAACGGTGAGAGTGAATTGGGCGGATGCCGACTTCGATTGGACTCAAGTGCAGGCCGCTGTTTTTCGAACAACGTGGGACTATTTCGAGAAATTCGATCAATTTCGTTCCTGGCTCGAAAAAGTTCAGGGCAGATTTCCCCTTCATAATTCCGCCGAGCTCGTTCGTTGGAATTGGGACAAACATTATTTGAAAGATCTCGAACGGCTCGGAATTCGAATTCCTCCCACCCGAGTGTTTGAGGTGGGAGAGTCGGTCCGACTTCAAGAACTACTCGACGAGTTTCAGTGCGCCGGCGGAATTGTGAAGCCCACCGTCTCGGGTGCTGCCCTGCACACCTATCGTTTTAGTCGAATGGAATTTGAAACGGTGGAAAAGCTGGCGAATTCGCTTCTAAGATCCCGCGCGATGATCTTTCAGCCGTTTCAAAATTCGGTGGTGGAAAGGGGGGAGCTTTCCCTGATTGTCATCGACGGGAACGTCACTCACGCTGTTAAGAAGGTGGCGAAGCCCGGAGATTTTCGCGTGCAGGACGATCATGGAGGGAAGGCGTTTTCCCACGAGGCGTCGATCGAGGAGATCCTATTTGCAGAAAAAGCCGTGCGCGCGTGTCCCACGCTACCGGTCTATGCTCGAGTGGATATTATTCAAGACAACGAGGGCAAGCTTGCAGTGATGGAGTTAGAAGTGATTGAGCCCGAGCTTTTCCTACGCTTCTCGCCCAAAGCCGCCCACATCTTGGCAGATGTTTTAGCAGAACGACTCACTTAGCGGATAATGCTTGGCATGCGGGCGCCCGCAACTTTTTTCAAGTCCTCAGCCGTGAGAGCTTTACCGGCGCGTGGTTGAGGCGCGGGTTTTTTTGTGGATTTAACATCGATCTTCTTATTCTGGAGATTTTTCATGAGCACCTCACTTACGTACTGCGGTTCAAATAGCTTTCTTAAGGTATCAGTCGATTGTGGAAAGATTGTGCTCCCGTCGTAAAGTAAACGAATTTAGGAGGTTACACTCTCTGAGTGGAATTGGCTTAGATAGCTTACCCTTAATAGGGATACTGCATACACTCGAAGGTGCATGTTTGACTACTACTTGTACGATTGTCGCAGTTCCCGCCATTATAGTAGAGGCCGCGGCCTTTGGAGTCGTAGACCATGAAGACGGAATAAAAGTTCACTCCAGTAACACCTAAAGGAGCAACGTTCCTGGTCTTCGCCATTCCAGAAAGACACCGAACTGAGCACTGGGGTACGCCGCCTCCACCGAAGCCTCCCACGGTACACGAAACCTGCATTGGAGCTACGTAAGAGCACGTACTGTACGGGTAGTCCGTGGCATCGGTCGTGGAATCCACTCCATCCCGGCAAACAGTTTTCATTTCGATTTTGTTATTGCATTGACTGAGATTGCCGACTCGGTCGTACTTATATCTATTTTCCGACCTGATGTCCTTAAAGGTGCCGACCAACACATCGGAGTCATCACAGTCTCGTTTATTGTAAACATACTGAGAATTGTTGTTGCATAACCCGGGTACTGCGGAATTTGGGGTTCCCCAACCGTCTCCATCTTGATCTGTGTACCCAGTAGCGGAATAGACTGCAGCATTTTCGTCGTCGCAGTCTCTCTCCATACTCGGCGCCGCGACCAGGTACCCAGGCGGTAAGCCCCCGTTCGTACAAAGCGAACCGCTCCTAGCGATGTATTGTCCATCGCCATCGGCGTCCCTGAATTCAAAAGTGATCAATGTATGGGTAGTCGCATCGCTTGGGCTACAGTCCGTGTCATTGGGAACTCCATCGCCATCGTTATCTAGTGGTGTGACCGAGGCATCCCCATCATTTTCATCCGCGCCACTCAACGCATATTCCGAGGGCGGCTTGGTTAAACAAAATTGTTTTCCCATTTTAGCTGAGCCGTAACCATCGCCGTCTTGATCATAATAAAAGGTTTTCTCGGCGGAAATCTCTTTGTTTTCATCATCACAGTCAAATACAGCTAGGTTGCTGACATACCCTCTAGGAATTTCCGCATCCGCTCGCAAACAGAAACCGTGGTGCTCGGAACCCACTCCGTCTCCGTCTCTATCGAGGGCAAGAGTGACGGGCTCCTCACCACTGCCGCACTTTGGGGAGGACTGCTCCACATCGTCGAGCGATTTGAGAGGGCAAGCTGTAAATAGGAAAAGGGGAAAATAGAGTAACGTTATTCGGAGAGCACGGGTAACGTTCATTCAGGCTCCAAGTAAGAGACCGTTCCTTCTTGGTCGATTTTTACAGTCTTTTTAGCTTACCTGTGCAATGTGGAAAGATTGTGCTCCCGCCATAAAGCAAACAAGTTTAGGTGGTTGTGTTACTAGATGACAGATGCTGTTCTGGGAAGTGACGCCGACTTTTTATCCGATGTCCAAAGAGATAGGTTCGATTCTGAAGCGCGATCCATTCTCTAAGAGCTATACCTATCGAGTCCTTAAGGTTTTTCACAGCGTCCAAAATTTCTTTGAGCAAGCGCTATTACTTCGGGCCGGCTTTTCTAATTTCGTCCGATGTTCCCGACTCGTACTTCTTGAAGTTCGCCTTGAAGAGTAAGGCGAGCTCTTCGGCTTTGCGATCGTAGTCGTGGCCATCTTTCCAGGTGTCTTTCGGAAGCATCATCTTGTCGGGCACCCCAGGGCAATGCTTGGGAATGTGGAATCCGAAAATTTTATCTTCCACCGTCGGAACATCCTGAAGGTCGTTCTTATTGATGGCGTCCACCACTGCTCGCGTATATTTCAGGGGGAATCGCTGGCCGATGCCGTAGCGCCCGCCGGTCCACCCCGTGTTGACGAGCCAGACTTTGGTGCCGTGCTCGCGAATGCGTTTGGCGAGAAGCTCCGCATATTTGCTCGGGTGCCAAACCATAAAGGCAGCACCAAAGCAGGCGGAGAAAGTGGCTTGGGGTTCGGTTACCCCCATCTCGGTTCCCGCGACTTTTGCCGTGTAACCGGAAATGAAATGGTACATGGCCTGCGCCGGGGTGAGACGGCTTACAGGTGGCAATACTCCGAACGCGTCGCACGTTAAGAAAATGATATTTTGGGGATGCTCTCCCCGGCAAGGCATCTGGATATTGGGGATGTACTCGATGGGATAAGAAGCACGAGTGTTTTCCGTCAGCATGGAGCTGTCGTAATCCACGACCCGTGTGGCTTCGTCGTAGGTGACGTTTTCCAAAACAGTTCCAAATCGAATCGCCTGGAAAATCTCCGGCTCTTTCTCCTCGGAGAGGTTGATACACTTCGCGTAGCAGCCGCCTTCGATATTGAAAATACCGTCGTCGCTCCAGCAGTGTTCATCATCGCCAATAAGTTTGCGGCGAGGATCTGCGGACAATGTCGTCTTTCCCGTTCCGGAAAGTCCGAAGTAAAGAGTGACGTCGCTTTTATCACCCAAATTAGCGGAGCAATGCATCGAGAGAATGTTTTGCTTGGGCATCAGGTAATTCATTATCGTAAAGACGCCCTTTTTCATCTCGCCTGCGTATTCGGTGCCAAGGATCACGAGCTGCTTGTCCTCGAAGCTTAAATCGATACTGGTTTTGGAGGTCATTTCCCGCGTGTAGCGATTCGCGGGAAAACAACCGGCATTATAGATAGTGAAATCCGGCTCACCGAAATGCTCTAGCTCGGAAGTCGTGGGCCGAATGAGCATGTTGTGCATGAAAAGTGCGTGGTACGCACGTGAGCAAATCACTCGAACCTTCAATCGGTACTTGGGATCCCATCCCGCGTAGCCGTCAATCACATATAGTTTTTCTCTGGTGTTCAAGTAGTCGAACGCGCGCTCGCGATTGATTCGAAACGTCGTGGTCTCGAGCTTGATATTGATGTCGCCCCACCAAACATTGCTCGAGCTCTCCGGGTTCTCCACAATGCGTTTGTCTTTCGGGCTTCTACCCGTCTTTGCGCCCGAGGAAACTACCAACGCGCCAGCGCTAGAAATGGCGGAGCCCTTTTCATTGCGTAAGGCCTCTTCGTAAAGCTTGGCCGGAGAAATATTCCTTAGGATATCTTTCACTTGGATATTAGCGAGGCTCATTCTCTCCCCTTCGAGAATTTTAGAAAGAAATGGCTATACCATGCCTGGCTCGGCCCAGTCTAGGCGCGGTACAGCCTCAGTGTGGAAGAGTGCCCGATCTACGCGGGAAGGGAAAATGGAAGGAGGGTGTCTCCTGACTCGCGGAGACACCCGAGTAGTCCTATTATTTTACAAGAGCCTTAATCGCCTCAGTCGCTTCGGGGGTGAGTTGCCCCTGGTGCTTGTAGACGATGTAATTCTTATTGTTCAAGACAAAGAGCACGGGAACTGAGGTCACGCCGTATGCTTTCGCCGCTTGGTGCTCGAGATCGAGCGACACGGGGCCATTGATGTGGCCTTTGTGTTCGTGGATGAAATCGAGAAGCGCCTGCTTGTCTTTGTCCTCGCCCACCAAACGGGTAGTGGCTTTCAAAGAAATTTCCGCGGCCAATTCGTCGAGCTTCGGCAAATTCTCGATGCAGTCATCGCACTTAGGGCTGAAGTATTCGATTAGTACGAATTGCCCTTTGTGCAAAGGTGTACGAATACACTGTTCCTTGCTCGAGCCGTCCGCCTGAATGTCCTCCAAGACTACGCAAGGAGCGAATTGACCGACCTCTAAAGCCTTCGCAGGACTCGCCGCCAAGGCCAAAAATAAACATCCGATTGAGATTACAAAATTTGTCATGTTTTCCCCGATCCGAGGGCTCGTCCAGCAAAGCGGACTAGCCCTGGGTGATAATTGAATTTCTTAACAAATAACAAAGGCATAGCAATCTGGCTAATAGGGCCATTTTATGGCAGGTATAAATTAAACCAATGATATTGATGCGTGTGGCCAAATTTGATAAATAGCTACAAATGTTCCGTATCTTAACGTGGTTTTGCCTTACGGCCTCCTTGGCTTTCGGGGCGAAAACAAAATTAGAAGAATTCCATACGACTCTCCTTCATCACGACACCGGGATCGTTTCAGTGGATTCGACGGGGGTTTTCATTTTCTTTGGAGGAACTGGCGCTAAGTCTGAGAACTTTGGTGTGGTGACCACGGCAGGTCCCTTTCTTAATCGACTCAAGAAACAGAATTGGGACTTCGTCGCCGCGGAAAACCCCATGTATTGGCGCGATACGGAGGCGTTGGAAATTCGAAGAGAGTTCATCGAGAAATACGGAAATTTGGACGCGCAAACGGCATGGATGGTGGAGATCCTAAAGTACGTCATCGCCCAGGCCGGTGATAAGCCCGTCTATGTGGGGACGCGATCTACTGGAACGGCGGCAATTCTCGAGCTAGTTCACCGGGCCTATCGCGGGGATGAGCGCGCCCGAATAGTTTCTCGTGTTCGAGGCGTGATTGCGATGGGCCTTCTCGATCCTCATCGTGTCGAGGAGTGGTACCCGCAAGAGGTAAAGTTTCTACAGGGGATCGACCGTGCCGACATGCCCGTACTGGAAAAGGATCTCGTCATGTTCCCGGCTGCGCGTTTTGCTGGTAAGGAATTTTGCGATGGTGAACCGTTGATGCCGGTACCGGAAATATTTGTGACCTTGGGGGCGAACGACGAAGTGAATAGCCCGCTGGATCAGCTGCACGTGGTCGATAGAATCGCCGAGAGTCATCTGGGATTAAGAGTTACTGCTATCGGCCTAGATACCCGCCTCAACC